>NZ_JBMNDR010000023.1:0-93347 GCF_052543235.1 Streptomyces sp. SAS_272
CACGCTGTTGAGTTCTCAAGGAACGGACGCTTCCTTCGTACTCACCCTCTCGGGCTTTCCTCCGGGCAGTTTCCCTTCGGTCTTGCGTTTCCGACTCTATCAGGGTTTTTCCGACCCTCTGACCACCGTTCCGCAGGCATGCGGAAGCCGATCAGAGAAAGGATCTGACAAGTTGGATGCTGCTCGGGAAGCGTGCTTGATCGCGTCGCTCACCCTCAGGCAGGAGTACGACTGTACACGCGGCCCCAGAGGCGCTGCAAATCGACTAGGCTAGTGGTCTAGACCACGGATCGGGATCTCTCGTGCGGAACAGGTACTTCATATGACATACCCTGCTGCAGAGTGCGCCTTCGTGGACAGGCAGTGACGGCCCATGTACATCTCCACCCCTGGGAGGCTCCCCATGACCACCGTGACGTCCCCTCTTGCAGGACGCGCCATCGGACTGGCCGCTGTGCCGGATCCGGTCTTCTCCGGGGCCATGGTCGGCCCGGGAACGGCGATCGACCCCGTGCGTGAGCCTTCCGAGGCCGTCGCCCCCGTGGACGGAGTGATCGTCTCCCTCCACCCCCACGCCTTCGTCGTCGTCGACTCCGAGGGTCATGGTGTGCTCACGCATCTCGGAATCGACACCGTGCAGCTCAACGGCGAGGGCTTCGAGGTTCTCGTGAACAAGGGCGACACCGTGACGCGCGGCCAGAGCATCGTGCGCTGGAACCCGGACGCGGTGGAGAAGGCCGGCAAGTCCCCGGTCTGCCCGGTCGTCGCGCTCGAAGCGAGCGCGGACTCGCTCCGTGAGCTCCGCGAAGACGGCGACGTGAAATCCGGCGACGTCCTCTTTTCCTGGCAGTGACACCGCCGTCCTCATGACGAAGGCGCGCAGGACAACCACCGCGGCGGCGGGGCCCGCCGCACTAACGGAGACGGGTGAGATGGAGACAACGCTGCGAGGCGTCGGCGTGAGTCACGGTGTGGCGATCGGCGAGGTTCGGCACATGGGTACGGCGGTGCTCGAACCGCCTGCGAAGCAGATACCGGCGGAGGAGGCGGAGCGCGAACAGGGGCGCGCTCGCAAGGCCGTGGAAGCCGTCGCAGCCGATCTGACGGCACGGGGCAATCTGGCGGGAGGCGAGGCCCAGGCGGTGCTCGAGGCCCAGGCCATGATGGCTCTGGACCCCGAGCTGATGGTCGATGTGGACCGGCGTATCGCCGTCGGCAGCACCGCTGAGCGTGGTGTGTACGACGCTTTCGCCGCCTATCGCGAACTGCTTGCCGGCGCCGGGGAGTATCTCGCCGGACGCGTGGCCGACCTCGATGACGTGCGGAATCGTATCGTCGCCCGTCTGCTGGGCGTCCCCATGCCGGGGGTCCCGGACAGTGACGAGCCCTACGTGCTGGTCGCGAGGGATCTGGCGCCCGCGGACACGGCGCTCCTGGACCCGACTCTGGTGCTCGGCTTCGTGACGGAGGAAGGCGGCCCGACGAGTCACAGCGCGATCCTCGCCCGTGCCCTCGGGGTACCGGCCGTCGTGGCCCTGCCGGGCGCCGGCGAACTGGCCGAGGGCACGATGATCGCGGTCGACGGCAGCACCGGCGAGATCTTCGTGAACCCGAGCCGCGAGAAGAAGGCGGAGCTCGAGGCCGCTGCCGCAGCGCGCAGGGCCGCGCTGGCAGCTTCGACCGGACCGGGCGCCACCGCCGACGGGCACAAGGTGCCGCTGCTGGCGAACGTCGGCGGGCCGGCGGATGTAGCGGCTGCCGTCGAGGCCGGGGCGGAGGGCGTGGGGCTCTTCCGCACGGAGTTCCTCTTCCTCGACGACAGCAAGAACGCGCCGACGGAGGAGAAGCAGGTCGAGGCCTACCGTCAGGTGCTGGAGGCCTTCCCCGAGGGCCGCGTCGTCGTGCGGGTGCTGGACGCCGGCGCCGACAAGCCCCTGGACTTCCTGACTCCGGCCGACGAACCCAACCCTGCGTTGGGCGTGCGCGGGCTGCGGACGCTGCTGGACCACCCGGACGTCCTGCGGACCCAGCTGACGGCGCTGGCCAAGGCCGCCGAGGGGCTGCCGGTCTACCTCGAGGTGATGGCCCCGATGGTCGCGGACCGCGCCGACGCGAAGGCATTCGCGGACGCGTGCCGGGAAGCGGGGCTCCACGCGAAGTTCGGCGCGATGGTCGAAATCCCGTCGGCCGCTCTGCGGGCTCGCTCCATCCTGCAGGAGGTGGAGTTCCTGTCGCTGGGCACGAACGACCTCGCGCAGTACACGTTCGCCGCCGACCGGCAGGTGGGCGCGGTGTCGCGTCTGCAGGACCCGTGGCAGCCGGCGCTGCTCGACCTCGTCGCGCTGTCCGCCGAGGCGGCCAGGGCCGAGGGCAAGAGCTGCGGTGTCTGTGGCGAGGCCGCGGCCGATCCGCTGCTGGCGTGTGTGCTGACGGGGCTGGGGGTCACCTCTCTCTCCATGGGGTCTGCGTCGATTCCCTATGTGCGGGCTGCTCTGGCGAAGTACACGATGGCGCAGTGCGAGCGCGCCGCGGCGGCCGCGCGAGCGGCGGACAGCGCCGAGGAGGCTCGGCAGGCGGCGCAGGCTGTGCTGTCCGGCGAGTAGCGGTCGAGTGGCCGGCTGTCCGCCGGGTGGCAGGGGCGCTCCGCCTTCGGGTGGAGCGTCCCTGCCGCGTGGGGCGGTCCGCGTCAGTGCTGGTGCCCCGGTGTCGGGCCTTCCGCGCCGAGGTCCGGTGGGAAGCAGTAGTCGACACCGGACTCGGGTGAGATGAGGTCGCCCGACTCGACGTCGGTGCAGTAGGCGTCGAAGACCTCCCCGGCGGTCAGGGGTTCGAGCCCGTCTCCGCGCACGCGCCATCCGTAGATCTGGTCGGAGGCTCCGGGGGCGGTGGTGCGCATGACCAGGCCGCCCGGGCCCTGGGTGGCGAGGCCGAGGGCGAGGACGGTGGTGAACTCGAGTGCTTCGGCCTCGTCGAATCGTGTGACGCCGCCGGCCTCCTCGTCCGCGTGGAGGACCGCTACAAGGGTTTCCGGTGCCGCCGTGACGCTGCAGACGAGGTGTCGGTCCCCGGGTGGGGCGGTGTCGAGAATGCGGGCGACGAGGGCCGACGCTCGGGTGAAGGCGGCGCGGCCGATGTCCTCGCCGCAGGTTGCGCAGGCTCCGAGACGGGCAAGCAGGGTGGCCGCGTACTCCCAGGTCGCCCGGCGGACGGCTTCGTCCACGAGGGCCGGCACGAGGTCGACGAGGGGCTGCCCCTCGTAGGGGATGGTGGGTCCGGTGGTCGCGAGTTCTGCGGTGAAGCGGGTGCGGTGGGCGGGGATGTCGGGGTCGAGCCCCCTGTCGGCGCAGTACTCGGCGTATTCCTGCGGGTCGAAGAGGGCCACGGTGGTGTGGGTGCCCTGCAGGGCACGTGTCCTCAGGAGGTCCTCTACCTGCTGGAGGTAGGTGACGTGATCGTCGAAGGTGAAGGTGCGGTAGTGCCGCATGGCCCGGAAGTCGTGCTCGTCGGTGAGCAGGCCGATGGTGCCGGCGATCTCGCGGCGCAGAACGCGCCGCATGGCCTGGTGGTCGGTGTGTGCCATGTTCTCCCCCGGTGTGCACGGTCGATCAATGCTCACTCACAGTAATCGACGGCACTGACAGCGAGGTCCGCGCTGAGCCGGCACCGGATGCTTCTCGAGCAAAAGTGCAGCTCGCAGCGTTTTACGGTCGGCGGGGCCACCTCTCGGGGGTGTGGCCGAGCGTGATGGACCCGTCGGTGCGGTGTGGCGGCGTCGGACGTGGCACCGCACCGGCAGGCGTTCAGGACCGCTTGCGGGCGAGGTCCTCGTAGAAGTGGAGAAGGCCGAGGTTGTCGATGGAGCCCGGGTTGACTGCCTTCTCCAGGGGAGTGCCCTGCAGGAGTCGCTTGATCGGGACCTCGATGCGTTTGCCGGTGAGCGTGTGCGGCACACCGGGCACCTCGATGACCTCGTCCGGGACGTGCCGCGGCGAGAGCTGCTCGCGGATGGACTGCTGGATGCGGCCGAGGAGGGCCTCGTCGAGGGCGGCTCCCGGGGCGAGGTGGACGAACAGGGGCATCCAGTAGCCGCCGTCGGGCTGCTCGATGCCGATGACCAGGGATTCCCTGATCTCGGGGAGGCGTTCGACGACCTCGTAGATGTCGGCGGAGCCCATGCGCACGCCCTGGCGGTTGAGTGTGGAGTCGGAGCGGCCGTGGATGACGACGGAGCCGCGGGAGGTGATGGTGATCCAGTCACCGTGACGCCATACGCCGGGGTAGGTGTCGAAGTAGCTGTCGTGGTACCGGCTGCCGTCGGGGTCGTTCCAGAAGCGGACCGGCATCGAGGGCATGGGGTTGGTGACGACGAGTTCGCCGACCTCGTCGATCACGGGGCGCCCGTTCGCGTCCCAGGACTGCAGGTCGGTGCCGAGCCCCGGCGCCTGGAGCTCGCCGGTGTGGACGGGCAGGGTCGGCACGGCTCCGGCGAAGCAGGAGCACACGTCGGTTCCGCCGCTGACCGAGGCGATCCAGAGGTCGTCGCGCACTTCGTCGTGCAGCCACCGGAAGCCGTCGGGCGGCAGGGGTGACCCCGTGGTGGCGACGCACTGGACCTTGGAGAGGTCGAAGTCCCGCGCGGGGTGCACTTCCGCTTTGCGGCAGGCCATGACATAGGCGGCGGAGGTGCCGTAGAGGGTGGCGCCCGTGCGTTCGGCGATGCGCCACTGGGCGCCCGTGTCGGGATGGCCGGGGCTGCCGTCGTACAGCACGATCGTCGTGCCGGTCAGGAGGCCGGAGACGAGGAAGTTCCACATCATCCAGCCGGTGGAGGTGTACCAGAAGAAGCGGTCTTCGGGGCCCAGGTCGCAGTGCAGGCCGAGCTGTTTGAGGTGCTCGACCAGGATGCCGCCCTGGGACTGGACGATGGCCTTCGGCAGTCCGGTCGTGCCGGACGAGTAGAGCACCCACAGGGGGTGGTCGAAGGGGACCTGTTCGAAGAGGGGTTCCTCGTCGGCGGCGGTCAGGGCCGCCCAGTCCAGGGCCCCCTGGGGCGGCTCCGTGCCCAGCACGGGGATGTGGACCACCGCGCGAAGGGTGGGGAGTTCGGCGCGCAGCTCGGCGACGACGTCGCGGCGGTCGTGCTCCTTGCCGCCGTAGCGGTAGCCGTCGACGGTGAACAGGACGACGGGTTCGACCTGCTGGAACCGGTCGAGGACGCTGCGGGCGCCGAAGTCGGGGGCGCAGGAGGTCCAGACGCCGCCGACGGCGGCCGTGGCGAGGAGAGCCACCACGGCCTGAGGGATGTTCGGGAGGTAGCCGCTGACGCGGTCCCCGGGGCGGACGCCCAGGGCACGGAGCTCGCCTGCCAGTGAGCCGACCTGGCGGCGCAGCTCCGACCAGGTGACCGGCGTCGGTTCGTGGGTCTCGTCGACATACAGCAGGGCCGGTTCGGCCGGGCGGGTGGCGGCCGCGCGCAGAGCGTGCTCGGCGTAGTTCAGCGTCGCTCCGGGGAACCACCGGGCACCGGGCATGGAGCGGTCGCCGAGCACGCGCGCGTAGGGCGTCGAGAATTGCACGTCGAACCACTGGGTCACGGCCGCCCAGAACGTTTCCAGTTCGTCGACCGACCAGCGGTGCAGGGCCGGGTATCCGCCGTGGGACGGCGCTCCGTGCTGCTCGGCCGCCCAGGTCTGGAACTTCGTGATCTGGGCCCGGGCGATGCGCTGGGGGTCTGGCCGCCACAGCGGCTCTGGGTTCACGGTCGGCATGGGGCGGCTCCCGGACTCGGCGCGTCGTGTGCGTCACCCGCGCACGAGCTGGGGTGGTGCGCGTGACGCGGCTGACACGGACGATGCCATGTGATCGACTTCAGCACCAGGGTGGGCTCCACACAGTCCGTGTCGTGAAGATGTGGTCCGGCCACGGATGAACGGAAGTTGAACGACCCGCGCGCGTGGTGCGGTCAGTGACAGGGTGAACAGCATGGACGGTCGTGACCTGGTGCGTTCGGTGAAGGCGGTCGGCTCCTCGGGAGCCGTCCAGGGGTTGCGCATTGTCCGGGCCGCGTGGCGCAGGAGGCGTGTCGACGCCGCCGCCCTGCCGGGGCGGGGGCCCGAGCGGGCGCGGGTGCCGGGTCCGGTGCTGGCGGCGGAGCCGGGGCCCGGAGGGGGGACGCTGCGGTTCGGCCGCTCCGTGCTGAAGATCCACGTCGCCGTGAACGGGGCCGTCTTCTGGGGCTGGGACGGCGCGGAGCCGGAGCCGTCGTACGCGCTGGCCGGCCGCTGTCCGGAGCCGGACCCGCGGGCGGTGCTCGAGCCGGACAAGGACGGCGGCTGGCGGGTCGTCGCCGAGCGGGTGACGGTCGTGGTCTCACGGCACGGCGCTGTCGAGGTGTGCACGCCCGGGGGCGTGCTGTTGCGCCGCGATCTGCCGCCTCGGTGGTGGGAGCCGCTGGACGGTGGCCCGGGACGCTGGCTGCAGCGCTCGGAGGTGGCTGCGGACGCGCGCTTCTTCGGTCTCGGCGCCAGGGCGTCCGGGCCCCGGCTTCGCGACGGGTCGTACCGGCTGTGGAACACCGATCCGGGTCACGCGTTCGGTCCCGGGGACGATCCGCTCCACCTCACTATGCCGGTGCATCTGGTGGTGGCCGACGCCGCCACCCATCTGGTCTTCCACGACAGCTCGTGGGACGGGACGGTGACGCTGCGGGAGGGCGTGGAAGGGGCGGGGTCCGGGCACGACCGGCTCGGCGCCTGTGAGGTGCGGATGGACGGCGGCCCGCTGCGCTGCTGGGTGATCGTGGGCACCCCCGCGCGCGTGCTCCTCGCCTGGGCGTCGCTCACTGGTCCGCCCGCGGTGCCGCCCGCGTGGGCGCTCGGTCACCATCACGCGCGGTGGGGGCTGGGCGGCGAACAAGAGCTGCGTGAGATCGTCGCGGGCTACCGCGAGCACGGGCTGCCACTCGACGCCGTGCACCTCGGCATCGGCCACGCTGACGGGAACCGGGATTTCGCGGTCGACCAGGACCGCTTCCCGAAACTGCCGGTGCTGGCCGAGGAGTTGCGTCAGGAGGGGATACGTCTGGTGTCGGTCGTCGCTCCCGCGGTCCGGGCTGAGGCGGGCGGTGCGGTGTACGAGGCCGGAGTCGCCGAGGACGCGTTCGTGCGGGAGCCGTCGGGACGGCTCGTGGAGGGTGTCGTGGGGCCCGGGGAGTCGGTGTTCCCGGATTTCACGCACGCGCGGGTGCGCGCCTGGTGGGGAGGTCTCTACGCCGAGCGCCTGGGGCAGGGCTTCGCCGGTTTCCGGCACACCATGGACGAACCGGCGTCGTCGGCGGCGTTCGGGGAGTCGACGCTGCCCCGGTCGGCCCGGCACGCGCTGGAGGGGCGCGGCGGTGATCATCGGGAGGCTCACAACGTGTACGCGCTGTGCATGGCCCGGGCGGCCTGGGAGGGGCTTCGGCAGCTGGCTCCGGACGAGCGTCCGTTCGTCCTCTCGCGGTCCGGCTGGGCGGGTCTGCAGCGGTACGGCGGCACCTGGGCCGGGGAGGTCGCCCCGGGCTGGCCGGGGCTGCGGACCTCCCTGTCGCTGGTGATGGGGCTCGGACTGTGCGGGGTGCCGTACTCGGGGACGGACGTGGGCGGCCTCGACGGCGATGCGACGCCCGAGCTGTATCTGCGGCGGCTGCAGCTGTGCGCCTATCTGCCGCTGTTCCGTACGGGTGCGCATCCGCGGGCGGGGCGGCGGGAGCCGTGGGAGCTCGGTCCGGAGATGCTGGAGCACGTGCGCGTGGCGCTCGTCGGACGCCGGCGGTTGATTCCGTACTTCGTGACGCTGGCGCATCAGGCCCGGCGTACCGGTGCTCCCTATGTGCGCCCGGTGTGGTGGGGGGCTCCCCGGAACCGGGCGTTGCGCGACAGCGAAGACGCCTTCCTGCTCGGCGAGAGCCTCCTGGTGGCGCCCGTGCTCGCACCGGGGATCGACCGTCGCCCGGTGCAGCTGCCGAGGGGGCACTGGTTCGACACGGCGACGGGGCGGGCTTACCGGGGGCCGGGGCGGGTGTTGGTGGACGCTCCGCTGTCGCGTATCCCGGTGCTCGCGCGCGCGGGGGCCGTCGTGCCGGTACTCGGGGACGACGGTGAACTTGAGCTGGAGGTGTGGGCGCCGGCCCGTGGGCGGACGGGCGGCGGCCTGGTGGTGCGGGACCCCGGCGACGGCCGGCGGGAGCCGGAGATCGAGCGGTATGTCGCCCGCTGGAAGGGTTCTCGGGTGGTCGTCGAGCGGGAGGGCGAGGACGGCGGGCACGCACCGCCCTGCCCGGTACGCGTACGCGGGCTCGGCTGACGGCGGTCCGGACGGACCTCAGATGTAGCGACCCTCGAAGAACGCCCGTACGGCGAGCGTGTGCAGGGGGAAGGCCACCTCCTCCGCTCGGCGCAGGAGGTGCCAGCCCTCGGTCTCGTCCGTGGCGGCGGAGACGGGCAGCCGGTCTGCGGGCCGCTCGGGGAGGAGTCCGAACAGCAGCAGGTGGCCGTCGGGGGAGCTCATGGCGTCGGCGAGCCGCACGTCACGGGGCGCGGCCTCGATGCCGGTCTCTTCTCTGAGCTCGCGCGCGACGGCCTGCCGCCAGTCCTCACGGTCGTCGATGAATCCGCCGGGCAGGGCGATGCCTCCGCGCGCGGGGGCGATGGTTCGGGTGATGACGACCAGGGCGGTGCCCTTCTCGTCGTACACGGGCTGGAGCGCGACGGCCACCGGCAGCGGGTTGCGGTAGGCCACGGCGGTGCAGGCCCGGCAGGTGCGGGGCCAGCCGGTGACGCCCTCCCCGTAGGGCGCCCCGCAGCTCGAACAGTGGGAGTCGCGCGCGGAGTTCGAAGTGGGGTGCAGAGTTTCGGACACGCGGCGGAGCGTATCCGATCTTGCGGAGAGTGGTGTACGGGGGCTGCGGGGCGTGGGACCCATGAGGACCGAGGCGGAGGGAGCCCGGACCGGTGAAGTCCGCGTCCTGCCTTGTCCCTGCCCAATCAAGGGTGACCGTGGCACAATCTGACGTCCCGTCAGGTTCCGTGTCCGGGAGGCATTCTTGTCACGTACACGCACGCCGGTGGTCGCCGGGTGGTTCACCGGAGAGGGAGACGGCTTCAGGTTGCTCGGGACGCGCTGCGCGGCGTGCCGGTCGGTCTTCTTCCCCCGCGAGGACACGTACTGCCGTAACCCGGGCTGCCTCGGCGGCGACCTGGAGGAGGTCCCGCTGTCGCGGCGCGGACGTGTCTGGTCGTACACGGACAGCCGGTACCGGCCTCCGTCACCGTACGTGACCGATCCGGAACTTCCGTGGGAGCCGTACGCGTTGATCGCTGTGGAGCTGGAGTCCGAGCGGATCGTGGTGCTGGGACAGGCAGTTCCCGGGATCACCGTCGCCGAACTGGCGGTGGGCATGGAGGTGGAGGTCGTCCCGGGGGTGCTCGACGAGGACACGGAGACGACCTGGACGACCTGGTGGTGGCGGCCTACGGGGGTGGCGGGATGACAGCGGACGTGGCGGTGCTGGGCGCGGGGATGCACCCGTGGGGGAAGTGGGGGCGCAGCTTCGTCGAGTACGGCGTGAGGGCGGCGCGTGCGGCCCTCACGGACGCGGAGGTGGACTGGGCAGAGATCGGCTCGATCGTGGGCGCGGACACGGTGCGGGGCGGGTATCCGGGGTATGTGGCCGGGGCCACCTTCGCCAAGGCCCTGGGGTGGCAGGGGGCCAAGGTCACCAGTGTGTACGCGGCCTGCGCGTCGGGGGCCCAGGCGATCGACACCGCGCGGGCGCAGATCCTCGCCGGGATGGCGGACGTGGTGCTCGTGGTGGGCGCCGACGCCGCACCCAAGGGATTCTTCCGTCCCGCGGGAGGCGACCGTCGGGACGACCCGGACTGGCTGCGGTTCCGCGTGCTCGGCGCGACCAACCCTGCGTACTTCGGGCTGTACGCGCGTCGCAGGATGGCGTTGCACGGCGACACCCTGGAGGACTTCGCGCAGGTCAAGGTGAAGAACGCGGCCGTGGGGGCGTTGAATCCGAACGCGCGCTACCGCAAGCGGGTCACGGCGAGGGAGGTCGCCGCCTCCGCCGTGGTCTGCGATCCGCTGCGGTTGCTGGACATCTGCGCGACTTCGGACGGCGGGGCGGCACTGGTGCTGTCCAGCATGGAGTTCGCGCGGCGACGGGGTGTCGCCGACCCGGTGAGGATCAGGGCCGTGTCCACCGTGACCCCCCGGTACCCCCACACGGTGCTGGATCTGCCGGACATCGCGACCGACTCGGCGGCGGGGGTCGAGCCGGCCGGGGAGCCCTTCCGGGCGTCGATCGCCCGAGCCGCCTACGAGGAGGCGGGCATCGGCCCTGAGGACCTGTCGCTCGCCGAGGTCTACGACCTCTCCACCGCACTGGAGTTGCAGTGGTACGAGGACCTGGGACTGTGCGGCGGCGGTGAGGCCGCAAAGCTGCTGCGGGAGGGCGCGACCTCGCCGGGCGGCCGCATACCCGTGAACATGAGCGGTGGGCTGGCCTCCTTCGGGGAGGCCGTGCCGGCGCAGGCCATCGCCCAGGTGTGCGAGGTGACCTGGCAGCTGCGCGGGGAGGCGGGCGATCGCCAGGTCGCGGGCGCCCGTGTCGCCCTCACCGCGAACCAGGGCCTGTTCGGTCACGGTTCGGCGGTGGTCGCGGTGCGGTGAGGGGGCGGCCGCGCGAGCACCGGCGCCTGCGCCTGCCGGCGCGCCAGGGCCGTCACCGGGAGCGCGGGGCCGTCGAGGCTGTGCCGCGCGCGGCACAGCCGGTGGGTGCGCCGGTCGGCCGGCTCTCAGGTGGTGACGGTCTGGCGGCGTTCCGCGCCGAAGTCCATGGCGTGCTGGACGACGCCGACCAGGACGTCCCGGACGGACCTGCGGTCGCGGGCGTCGCACAGCACCACCGGCACGTCCTCGTCGAGGTCGAGGGCCCCGCGCACGTCCTGCTCCGGGTAATGGGCGGCGCCCTCGAAGCAGTTGACGGCGACGAGGAAGGGGATGGAGCGCCGCTCGAAGTAGTCCACGGCGGCGAAGCAGTCCCCCAGCCGGCGGGTGTCGGCGAGCACGACGGCGCCGAGCGCCCCCTCGGAGAGCTCGTCCCACATGAACCAGAATCGCTCCTGGCCCGGTGTCCCGAACAGGTAGAGCACCAGGTCCTCGCGCAGCGTGATGCGCCCGAAGTCCATGGCCACGGTGGTGGTGTGCTTGGCCTCGACGCCGGTGGTGTCGTCGACCGGGCGGCCCGCCTCGGTGAGGTACTCCTCCGTGCGCAGCGGTTTGATCTCGCTGACGGCGCCGACGAGGGTGGTCTTGCCCACCCCGAATCCGCCCGCCACCAGGATCTTGAGCGTGACGGGCTCGACCGGGGGCTTGCCGCGCTCAGAACGCCCGAAGATCATCGATTGCTTCTCCTGCTCGATGGCTTGACTGGGGGGTGCTCCGCCGCAGGGACCGGCCCACGGCGGCCGGCCGGTCACGTCGTCGTCCGCGTTTCACTTCGGTGCTGCTCACAGCGCTCGGAGGCCGTTGATCACGTCGCGCAGAATACTCTCGTCCGGCAGTTCGGCCGGGGGCACCGGCCGGTTCACATGGACGAACTCGGCGTCCACGAGGTCACCGACGAGGACCCGCACCACGCCGATGGGCAGATTGAGTTCGGCGGCCAGTTCGGCGACCGACTGCGGCGCCTGCCGGCACAGGTCCACGATGTCCACGTGCTCGGGGGACAGTGAGGAGTCCGCGTCCGGATCGTCGGCATGAGGCTCGACGACGACGAGCGCGATCAGGTCGAGGCGGTGCTGGACCGCACTGGTGGTGCGGCCTCGCGTCATGGCGTACGGACGGACGACCGGTCCGGCCTCGTCGTCGAACCAGTGACTTGTTCCCTGACCGTCTGTGCTCATGCCGTCTCACTACCCGCCCGAGGGCAGATCGGTGCGCGGGGTGGTGGCCAGATGTGCGCCGACCCGCTTGACCAGCAACGTCATCTCGTACGCCACGAGGCCCACGTCGGAGTCGGCGTCCGAGAGGACGGCGAGGCAGCTGCCGTCGCCGGCCGCCGTGACGAACAGGAACGCCTCGTCGAGTTCGACGACGGTCTGGCGGACGCTGCCGGCCTCGAAATGGCGGCCGACGCCCTTGGCGAGGCTGTGGAACCCGGAGGCGACGGCGGCCAGGTGCTCGCCGTCCTCCCGCGACAGGTCCTTGGACACCCCCGTCGCCAGGCCGTCGCCGGAGAGGACGACCGCCTTGCGGATGCCGGCGACCCGGTCGACGAGTTCGTCGAGAAGCCAGTTCAGCTCGCCGTTGTGGGTGGTCTGGTCGGTCGCCTTCGGTGCGGTCATCGACCGTCCCCCTTTGTCGTTCCTCGTGGTGCTGTGCCGCTGTGGGCGTCGTCGCCCGCGGCGTTCTCTACGCGGCCGCGCTGCCAGCCTCGCTGGAGCGAGGCCATACGGCTGCGGACCTCGTCGGCGTCACGGTCGGCGGGATCGGCCGCCTTCGGCGCCTGGGCGGCCTGGCCCTGCCTCAGCTGCGGCGCCAGGTTCGCCTGCCGCACGCGCCGGGGCAGCGCTCCCGTCCCCGAGGCGCCGGTGTCGCCCGTCGGGGCGGCGGCCGAGGCCGTGCTTCCGACGACGCCGTCGGGGCCGCCGTCCGGTGCCGACGGCTGCCGGACCCGGCGCGGAAGCCCGGGCGGCTGGGAAGACTGTGCCGGGCCGCGCCCCGAAGGGTCCGGCAGGGCGGGGCGCTCGGGTGCGCCGCCACTGCGCGGGATCTGCGCCGTCGTGCCGCGGCGGCGCGACGGCAGGGGCGCCGGGCCCTCGTCCGCCGGGCGGCGGGAGCCAGGCCGGACCGGGGGCTCCGGGTCGGTGTCGGCACGCAGCGGCCGCGGTTCCGGCACCGGACGGCCGTGCGAGCTGACCAGCTTGGGCGTGCGGCGGCCGGGCAGCAGCGGGACCGGCGCGGCGGGGTCGTCGGCGGGCTTCGCCGGGTCGCCGAGACCGGCGGCCGGTGCGCGGGAGTGGTCGGCGGCGTGAGCCGTGGGGTCGTCGTCGCGGGTGAGCGAGCGGCGGGGACGGAACAGCCCGCCGTGGTCGTCCTCGTCGTCCAGAACGGCCGGGAAGCCGCCGAGGGCGTTCAGGTCGACGGGCGACTCCAGTTCGACGGGGCCGTCGAGCATCGAGACCGGCAGGCCGGGAAGCTGCGCCCCGGCCGGGGACAGCGCGGGCCTGCGTGACTCGGCCGGCTCTGCCTCCTTCGGGGGCCGGGGACGGTCGAGCCGGAAGCCGATGCCGTTGGTGTCGGGGACGTCGTCGGTCAGCAGCGCGTCGGGGATGAAGACGACGGCGGTCGTACCGCCGTACGGCGAGGGCTGCAGGGAGACGCGGACGTTCTGCCGTTGGGCGAGCCGGCTGACCACGAACAGTCCGAGGCGGTCGGTGTCGGACAGTTCGAACTCCGGCGTCTCGGCGAGCCGGAGGTTGGCCTCCAGAAGTGCCTCGGGCGCCATGCCGAGGCCACGGTCGTGGATCTCGAGGGTGAAGCCGTTGGCGACCCGGTCGCCGAACACCTGGACGGCGGTGTGCGGCGGGGAGAACACCGTGGCGTTCTCCAGGAGTTCGGCCACCAGGTGGGTGAGGTCGGCGACGGCCGGGCCGGTCGCGGCGATGCGTGGCAGGCGGCGGACCTCGATGCGTTCGTAGTCCTCGACCTCGGCGACCGCGGCGCGCACGATGTCCATGAGCTGGACGGGCTTGCGCCACTGCCGGGAGGGGGCTGCGCCGGAGAGGATGACCAGGCCCTCTGCGTGCCGGCGCATACGCGTGGTGAGGTGGTCGAGGCGGAAGAGGTCGGCGAGCTCCTCCGTGTCCTCGGTGCGGCGCTCCATGGTGTCGAGCAGGGTGAGCTGCTTGTGCAGCAGCACCTGGCTGCGGCGGGCGAGGTTGACGAACACCTCGGAGACCCCGGAGCGCAGTTCGGCCTGCTTGACGGCGGCCTCGACGGCGGCGCGCTGCAGGGTGTTGAGGGCCTGGCCGACCTCGCCCATCTCGTTCTTGTCGTACTCCAGCCGCGGCACCTCCGTCTCCACGTCGACCTGCTCGCCCGCCGACAGACGGCGCATCACGCTGGGCAGCCGCACGCCCGACGCCTCGTGGGCGTCCAGCCGCAGCTGGCGCAGATCGCGGATGAGGCCGCGGCCGATGCGCACCGACAGGACGAGGGAGACGAGCAGGGCGATCAGCCCGAAGACGCCCGCGACGACCGCCTTGACGATGACCTCGATCGCCACCGGCCGAACGCGGTCCTGGTAGCGGTCGTTGGCCTGCTCGTCCAGGGCGCCGAGTTCGGCGAGGACGTTTCCGGCCGCGGTGTCCCAGTTCCGGGCGCTGACACCGCGGGGCAGGTCGCCGGACGTGCCGCCGATGACGGCCTGTTCGGCCGTGCGCAGCGTGGCGGTGGTGGCGTTCTTCCAGAAGGCCTCGTAGCGCTGCCTCTCCGCGGTGGGCAGTTGGGCCAGGCTGATCTCGTAGATCACCTCGCGCTGGGCCACGAGGTCGGAGACCTCACGGATCTCCTCGCGGCGGAGCCGGCCCACGACGAGTGCGGAGCCGAGCAGCGCGTCCTCGCGGGAGAGCAGTTCACGCGCGCGGGCGACGCTGACGAGGGCCCGGTACTGCTTGTCCATCTCCACGCTGTCGACCACGTCCAGCTTGGACAGCAGGGTGTAACAGGGGTCGATCAGCTGGGTGTAGAGGTTCAGCGCCTGGGTCCGTGTGACGCTGCGCTCCTCGACGCTCCGGCGCAGCGAGTCGATGCCGTCGAACCCGTCCAGCACCACGGTGAGGCCCTCGCCGTCGTCCTGGTCCAGGACGTCGCGGACGTCGGGGTCCTGTGCGTTCCTGCGGATCTCGGCGAGCGCCTCGTCGGTGGAGGTCCGGGTGCGCCGCAGCGCGGTCAGCGCGTCGGAGGCGCGAGGGTCGGCGAGGTAGACGAGGGTCTGGCGGCGTTCCTGCTGGACGACGCGGACGGTGTCCTCGAGGGGGTAGCCGACCTTCTCGACGACGGCCGACACGGTGAACAGCCGACTCGCCTCGCGGCCCGTGAGTACCGTGGCGAAGCCCCAGACGGCGGTCAGGGACACCAGCGGCACGAGAAGCAGCGCCACGATCTTCCGGCGGATCGACTTCCCGCGAAAGCGCATGGCCTCCCCCAGCTCGAACCCCCACCGGTCGGGGGTACGCATGTGCGTCAACAAACGGCGAGAGCCTACTACCGACACAGAGTTAACTCGAAGAGCCGTCCGGAACCTGAACTTCCGTACCGAGGGCGAGACATGGCGTGTTGTCCGAGAATCAGGGGAGATGACAGCCCAGAATCAGGCGTCCCGGGCCCGGACGGATCCGGTCGACTCCGCGCATGAGTTGGCCAGAATTTTTCGCAACGAGGGAACAATCAGGGCACGTCGAGCGTCCTTCTCCATGGGAGCCGGGGGCGGAATCGGCCACACAAGCCGTATGCCGCACCTGGGCGGCGTACATCAGCGCAAGCCGGGCAGCCACTGGGGAGCCGGGTCTTCGATCCGGAGGCGAGCGGTCTGCTGGCGGTGGGGAGTGACACGGTGATGGGCACGGCGGAGCGGCGTGAGGCGTCGGAGGACAGTACGGCGGCGGGCAGTACGGCGCTGCGGGACCCTGTGGCATCGGACGGCGGCAGTCCGAACGGGCAGGTACGGACGGAACGGCCGGCGCGTACCGCGAGCACGGCCGGGTCGGCAGACCGGAGCGTGCCGGCGGCCACCGGTGGCGGTGGCGGTGGCGCCTCCGGGCGACAAGGGCGGGTCGTCTACCGGCCGTTGTGGGTGGAGGAGCCGGCGAAGCGGCGTCGCATGCCCGACCCGGTGCGCACGGCGGCCGTTCGCGCGGTGCTCGTCATCGCCGTGACGCTGATCCAGGCGATGGTCGCCTTCCTGTGCACACTGGCCGGATCCTGGCTGGCCTTCCCCATGGTGATCAGCAGCGTGGTCAGCACGGTGCTGGCCACCTGGGGCGCGCTCGACGTCTGGGTGACGCGCCAGGTGTGGAACCAGCGCAACGGCGTGGTGTCGACGCCGAGCAGCACCGCGCGCGCTCTGCGACGCGAGCAGCGCAAGGCCCGACGACAGGAACGGACCGCCGAGCGGGCGCAGGAGCGGATACGCAGGCAGGGCGGCGCCGGGCAGCTGTCCCACCCCTGAAGGCCGCACGCTCTCCCCGGGGCCGGGGAGAGCGTGCCCGCGGTTCTCCTTGAGCCGTACGGCTCGTCAACCGGCGTTCGGTGCGGGTCGTTTGTACATCCGCGTCGCCGTGATCTCGCTGTGCGCCTGCACCGCGTCGCCGTCCGCCGCCGGGGTCTGCTGCGGCAGACCCGGCCGCAGATGCTCCTCCACACTGATGTACTTCAGGCCCGCCCGCAGGTCGGCGTCATTGCGCAGCCGGATGACCAGCGGGAACTCCGCGAGGGCCGTGGTGTCGAACAGGCCGGTGGTGTAGAGGAGCTGCACGCCGAGCGCGTCCGAGACCGCCCTCTGGAGTTCCAGCAGATAGGTCGCGTTGGCCCGCCCGATGGGGTTGTCGAGGAACAGCGTGCCGGCGTAGCGGTGCTTGTCCCTGCCCCGGTCGTTGCTCCTCAGGGCCGCCATCGTGCAGTACAGGGCGATGGCTGCGGTGAGCAACTGGCCGCCGGAGAAAACGTCGCCCATCTGTCCGACGGGAACGCGCTCCGCTCGCAGGACGGCGTCCGGCTTGAGGATCTCGACGGCGACGCCTCGGGGCTGCAGGGCCGCGCCGACTCCGCGCAGCAGCAGCGACATGCCGTCACGCCGCAGGTCGGAGTTCTTCTTCACGGCCGCGCGCGTCGCCTCGTCGATGACCTCGCCGAGCCGCTCGACGAGGGTCGCCTGGTCGGGCTCCTCGAAGCGGATGCGCAGGAACTCCTGACCCGACCACTCGCCGAGCCCCTCGGGCAGCCGGGAGAGCCGCTGGGCCGAGCGCAGAGTGGCCAGCGCTGACTCGACGAGCCCCCGCAGACGGTCCACGATCGAGTCCCGGTTGCGCTCCAGCTGCGCCAGTTCGTCCGTCAGGACGCGCAGGCGGGGAGCGAAGGCGTCCGCCCACTTCTGCGCGTGCTCCGGCAGCGCGGAGGCGGGAAGTTCGCGGATCTGCTGGCGCGCGGGGGTGCGCACCTGCTCGTAGCGCGTGGAGTTGGCGTGCCGGACGAGCACATCGCTCGCCTCGCGCACGGACGACTCAGCGGCGGAGAGGTCGGCGGCGCAGCCGCGCAGTGAGCGGCGGGCCTCGGCGGCCGACCTGCGCGCCTCCTCCAGGACGCCGGGGTAGGGCTCCGACTCCTCCTGCTCTTCCTCCGGGCTGTGTTCGCGCAGCAGGTCTCGGAGCATCGCGGCGATCTCGTCGAAGCCGCCTGCCGCGTCCTCGGCGGCCCGGTGGGCGGCCAGGAGCTCGGCGTGCGCCTCGCGTGACTGCTCCAAGGCCTCGGCGCGGGCGGCGAGCTCGGCGGTCGCGGTGCGCAGCAGCGCCTGGGCGTGCTCGGCGTCGCGGGGCCGGAGCTCCTCGGCCAGCTCGGTGTGCGCCTCGCCGTCCTCGGGCGCGAGCCGTTCGTGTTCGCCGCGCAGCCGCCCGAGCTGCTCACTGGCGGTGGACATGCGGGTCTCCAGGAGCTGCACCAGCTCCTCCGCCCGTGCCGCGGCGGCCTGCCGGGAGGGCCCGTCGGAGCCGTCGGGCGACTGGAGCAACTGTTCGGCGCGGGTGCGGACCTTGTTGCTGAGCCGGTCCAGTTCGGTGCGGGCCGCGCTCTCGTCGCTCTCCGCCCGGGCCTGTTCGGCGCGCAGGTCGGCGCCGACGCCGACCTTCTCGTACAGCAGGGACGCGGCCCGGTAGGCCTCACGCAGCGCGGGCAGGGACGCCGTGGGCGCGGCCGTCCCGTCCTGCGGGACGTCGTCGGGGGCGCAGGCGATCTCGGCGCGCTCGGCGCGCAGCGCACGCGCGGTGCGGCGGGCGTCGTCCGCGGCCCGCTGGGCGCCGCGCCGGTCCTCGTCGGCAGCCCTGGCGCGCTCCAGGCAGGACTGGGCGCGGGCCTCCGACTCGGCTGCCTCGTCGGCGAGTTCGCGCACCTTGACCTGCCAGCCGGCGCGTTCGCGCAGCCGGAAGGCGAGCCCGGCGAGGGCGTCGGCGGCCCGCCTGGCCCGCTGCGCGACCTCCTGGTGTTCGTCGCGGGCCTGGGCGGCCTCGGCGGCGCTCTCCTCGGCCTCCGCGCGCACGCCGCGCGCCTCGGCCAGCTCGGCCTCGGACTCCTCGGCGAAGGAGCGCGCCTCCGCGGCGGCGCGGGCCAGCTCGGCGAGCCGCCCGGCCGGACAGCCGGCCCGCCAGGACGCGAGGCGCGCGGACAGCTCCCGGTCCTTGGCGAGCCGCCCCGCGAGACGGCGGATGTCCTCGTCGCGCTCGGTCGCCCGCGCACGCAGCGCCTGCCGCTCCTCGTCGGCGGCGTGCTCGTCGTGCATGGCCGGGTTCGGCGGGACGAGGAAGACCTCGCTCCGGGCGCCGCCGTCGGAGTCGACCGGCGGGGTCGGGGCGAGCAGGGCGGCGGCTGTGCCGACGGCCACGGCGGAACGGGGCAGCAGTGCGGCGGCGCCGAGCGCCTCACGCGCGCGTGCGTGGGAGCCGGGGTCGGTGATGATCACGCCGTCGACCAGTTCCGGCCGGGCGGCGAGCACACGGGCGTGGTCGGCGGGGTCGACGGCCTGGGCGAGGTAGCGCCAGCCGGGCAGGGCGGGGATGCCGTGCTCGCCGAGGAACTCGACGGTGGCGAGGACGTCCGGGCCGGGCGGCAGCAGTCCGCCGTCGCCCAGGGCGCCGAGGATGCGGGAGTCGTCGGCGGCTGCGGTCCGTAGGTCGAAGAGCTGCCGTTCCGCGGAGGAGACGGCGTCGTCGAGGAGTTCGCGCAGTTCGTCGGCGCAGCGGTCCAGGTCCTCGGGGGCCAGTGCGGAGCCGTCGTCCGGCGCGCCGTCCTGCCTGGGCTGGGGGATCCGGGGGCGGGTTCCGCGGCCGGTCAGCCCTAGCAGTTCCGCGAGGCGTTCCTCGCCGGCCAGGGATTCGGCGAGCCGCCGCTCGGCCTCGTAGGAGCGCTCCGCGCCCGTGGCCGCGTCGGCGGCGCGGGCGGCGGTGAGTTCGGCGCGGGACTCCGCCGAGGCGGCCTCGCGCGCGTGCTCGGCGGCCCGGGCCGAGGTTTCGCGGGCGGTGTCCCAGGCGGCCACGGCCGTCTTCTCGGCGTCGCTTGCGGCGAGGGCCGCGCGGGCCGGGTCGGCGTCGGGGGCGCTGTCGTCGAGCCAGCCCGCGCGTACGGCTTCGGCGGTCTCCTGTTCGACCTCCGAGAGCCGCTGGCGCAGGTGTCCCACCTCGCTGCGGGCGCGCTGGGCGTCGGTCGCGGCGGACGTGGCGTCGCGGTGGGCGGACTCGCCGACCTCCTGGAGCGCGGCCGAGCGCTCCTCCTCCTCGTTGGCGAGGGTCTCGGCGCCGTCGGCGGCGGCGTGCAGGGCACGGACGAGATCGACGGCGGCCCGGGCACGGGCGGCGAGTGCGGGGGCGGCGTCCCGTTCGGCTTCCTGGATCGCGGCAGACACGCGTGCCACACGGTCGGCGGCGGCCCGGTGGCGCAGTACTGCCTCGGCCGCCTGCCAGGCGGAGTGCAGGGTGCGGGCGTCGGCGAGTTCGCGCTTCTGCGCGGCTGCGGACTTCTCCGCGGCGGCGAGGGCCAGCGACGCGTGCCGGAAGGCGAGTTCGGCGGCGATCAGGGCACTGCGCTCCCGTGCGCCCTCGGAATGCGTGACGGCGTAGGCGGCGGCCGTGACCCGCTGGGCGAGGTCGCCGGCCCGCGTCTTCTCCCGTACGCCCCGCGCGGACAGCCGGCGGGCCAGCGCGCGGGTGCGTCGCTCGGCCGCGGCGTGGACCTCACGCGCACGCGCGCGCGACCCGGCAGCCTCGACGATCCGCCCGAGCAGGTCCGCCGACCCGGCGGTGAAGTCCCGCTCGGCGATCAGCTCGGCGCGCCGGCCGAGCTTGTTGCCGAAGCCGCTGACCAGGTCGGCGAGCCCGTCGGTGTCGCGTGTGTCGGTGACCGCGCGCAGCAACAGGTCGGTGAAGTCGGAGTCCTTCTTCACCGCGAAGAGGCCGGCGGCCTCGCCCTCGTCGGCGTTCATCTCCCGCTGGTAGCGGAAGAGTTCCGGGTCGAGGCCCAGTTCGCCGAGGTGCTCGATCCAGCGGTCGTGGATCTCCTCCCAGTGCACCTCCAGGTGCGGATACGCCTTTCCGGCCTCGGTGATGGCGTCCCGGAAGCCTTTCATGGTGCGTCGGCGGCCCTGTGCCCCGGAGACGCCCTCGACGGGCGGGCGGACGGCGGTGGCCTCGGCGACGGGCAGGTTGTCGAGGCTCAGCCCGGGCCCGGGCCGGAACGAGTACCAGGCTTCCGCGAACTTGCGCGGGTCGTTGGACACCTGGCGTCCGCGCCACTCGCTCGCCTTGCCGACGACCACGCACTCGCCGGTGAGCACGTGCTGCCACTCGAGCGCCACATGTCCGCAGTCGTCGGCGAGCAGGAACTTGCGCAGCACCCCGGAGCTGGCGCCGCCGAGGGTGTTGCGGTGGCCCGGCAGCATCACGGAGAAGATCAGCTTGAGCAGGACGGACTTGCCGCCGCCGTTCTCCAGGAAGAGGACGCCCGCAGGGGCGGGCCGGCGCGGCGGGCCGACCGGCTCCTCCTGGAAGAACTCCGCCTGGGTGGGGGCGGGGTCGGGCACGACGTCGCCGACGCCCCGCAGGTCTAGCACGGTGTCGGCGTAGCGCGCACCGGCAGGGCCGATGGAGTAGAGGCGGACCCGGGACAGCTCGTACATGGCGGACTCTCGTAAGTCTTCGGCAGAACAGGGGGGTGCGGCGCCCTCAGGAGAGGGGGTGCCTCAGGAGTGGAACGGCAGCCCGGCGTCGGCCACCAGTTCCAGTTCGTCGCTCTCCTCGGCGGGCAGCAGCGTCGGGACGCCGTCGGTGACCGGGACGACTCCCAGCTCCAGCAGTTCGGCCATGGCGGCGGCGCCCGCCATGTCGCGTACCTGGAGCTGGTAGCGGGCGGTGGTCCGGTAGGTGCCGCCGCTGTCGTCGCCGGTCCGCTGCAGGAAGCCGGAGTCGGTGAGGAAGGCGACGGCCTTGCCGACGATGCCGGTGGTGGAACCGGCGAGTCTGCGCGCGTCCTTGGTGGCGCCGGTGGCGCTGCGTCTGGCCCAGATCCGCCAGGCGGCCTCCAGGCCGGGCGCGTCGCTCGCGGGGTCGGTGTTCTCGCCCTGCTGCTCCGCCCGCTCCTCCAGCCGGCGGCAGGCCTGGCGTACGAAGGCGTCGACGCCGTTGACGCTGACCCGCCCGATGTAGCCGTCGTCGGCCAGGTCCTCAGGTCGCGGATAGGCCATCGCGGCGACGGCGAGGTGCGCGAGGCCGTGCAGGAAGCGGTCACCGCCGTCGGCGGACGTACGACGCGCGTAGTCGCCCATGCGGACGGCGAAGACCGAGTCCTCGGCGGCGGTGACCGCCATCCCCGCGCGCGGGGACACCTCCAGCACGATCAGCCCCAGCCCTGCGGCGACGGCGTCGGCGAGCCGCGCGAAGGCAGGATCCTCGCGGTGGCGCCGCAGCAGCTCGGCGTACTCCTGGTCGCGCGCGGGCTGCAGTCTGGGCTGGAGCCCGAAGGCGACGAGCCGCGCCGCGTCGGCGGCGTCGGCGGGGGTGACGGCGGTGTGCGCCGCCGGAGCGGGTGCCTCCGTGTCGCTCCACTCGACGTGCTCGGTCACGGCTTCGGCTCCTCGGTGTGCGTGTACGTATACGTGGGTGTCGGCATGGGCTCGTGGATGCGGCGGCCGGTCCGGCTCATGCCGCCTCCGTGCGGTCCGCCGCCATCCCCGCGGCGTCGAGCAGCGCCGTGCCGACGATCAGGTCGGCCCCGCCGAATTCGGGGTCGTCGAGCTCGGTACCGTCGTCGACGGCGAAGAGCAGTTTCTCCTCGCCCTGCCGGTAGGCGGTGCCGACCGCGGGGCTGGCGGCGTGCACCGCCAGCAGGGCCACCAGATAGGGCAGTTCGGGGTCGGCCCGTCGTGCTTCGGCCAGCAGCCCGGACAACCGGCGCGGGGCGTCCGCGGGCAGGTCGAGCAGGTTCTTGGCGGCGGTCAGTTGCTCCTCGCTGAACCGACTGTCGTCCGGGGTGGCGATGAGATCCGGTTCCGGCATCTCCGCTCCGAGGTGCTCGCGCTCCACCGGCGGCGTCAACAGGAGGTCGACGAGATCGCCCAGCCGCACGGCTCCGGGTGTGCGCAGACCGGTCCCCCGGGCGAAGAACGCGTCGGTGACACGGACGGCCTGCTCCAGCGGCAACGGCAGCACGGGGGTGACGAGGTGCCCGTAGAGGTCTATGCCCGAAGAGGTCATGGGGGTGGCGAAGGCCTGCCGGTCCTGCTCGGCGCGGAACAGCGGGCCGGCCTCCAGCAGCCGGGACTGCAGCTGGGTGTGGCGGCGGATGCAGTCCTTGACGATGTCGACGAGCTCGGCGGCCCGCCGCTTGTTGTCGGCGTCCTCGATCTCGTCGCGGGCCTTGCGGATGTTGGTGAGGATCGCGTTCTCGTGGCGATAGCGGTCCGCGACGTGGTCGAGGGCCTCGGCGATCATGTCGGGCACGGCGTTGAGCCAGTCCACCGCGCGCACGTTGCGCCGGGTGGCCTCCAGGGCGCGGCGCAGCGTCTCCGAGTACTGCACGGTGCGGTAACGGGCCTGCTCGGCGGCGAGCTGGGCGTCGGCGAGACGGCCGCGGCGGATCAGTACCTCGAGCTTGACCTCGGCGGCGATCTGCGCGCTGGTGACATCGGTGTCGAGGGCCCCGACGAGGACGTTGACGGCCTCGTCGGTCGTCCGGAGGTAGACCGCGCCGCCGTACCCGGGGACCTCTTCGATCAGCTTGAAGTCGTAGTCGCGGCGCACGTAGGTGCCGTCGGGCGCGAACGTGCCGTAGGCGGCGCGGAAGCCGCGGTCGACGCTGCCCACGTTGATCAGGTTCTCCAGGACCCAGCGGGCCACCCGCTCGTGCTCGGCGACGGGCCGCCGGGGCGCCTGGGCGGCGATGCGCGGCAGCAGACGGGCCACTATCTGGTCGTGGTCGGCGCCGGTGTCGAAGTCCATGTTCAGCGTGACGAGGTCGATGGCGGCGAGGGCGATCTCCGCCATGCCGTAGACCGAGTACTCACCGGCGAGATTGGCCTTGCGCGCGTCGAGGTCGTGGATCGGCGCGGTGCAGGCGAGCGCACGCAGCCGCCGCGCCAGCCCCTCGTCGGCCGCCGGACCCGGTGCGGGGCGCGGCGCCGCGCTGAGCTGGGGCGGAACACGGTCCGTCGAAGCAGGCGAAGTCACGCTGCACAGACTAGGTCCTCGGTCTGACATCGACCCAAACGACGCAGAGCGACCGTCGTCACGGAGCCGCGAGAGGGCCCCGGTCGTCGTGCGGGGGCTCCTCGCTCACCCGCCGCCGGTAGACCTCGACCACCCGCTCGAGCGAGTCGGCGAGGTACACCTCGAGCAGTCTCTCCGCCTCGGCCCTGTCGCCGGCCTCGAGGGCCTGGAGGATCTGGCGGTTGCGCTGGAGGTAGGGCTCGTGCAGCCGGCGCGGGTCCTCGACGAGGTGGAAGGCGAGGCGCAGCTCGGCGAAGACGCTGCGCATCAGCTCGTCGGTGCGCGCGCTCTCGGCCAGGGCCACCAGTTCCCGGTGGAAGTGGAAGTTGGCGGTGCCCAGTCCCTTCCAGTCGTTCTCGAGGGTCGCCAGCTGCCCTTCGGTGACCGCAGCCCGCAGGGCGTCCAGCGCGTACGGGGGCTCGCCCAGCCCCCGGACGACGGCGCACTCGACGAGGGCGCGGGTGCGGTAGATGTCCTCGACGTCCTGCACGGTCAGGACCCGGACGAACACCCCCCGGTTCAGCTCGTGGACGAGCAGGCGCTCATGGGTGAGCAGCCGGAACGCCTCGCGCAGCGTGTTGCGGGAGACCCCCAGCGCCCCGCCGATGCTGTCCTCCGAGAGCCGTGTGCCCGGCGGGAAGTAGCCCTCGGCGATGCGGCTCCTGAGGATGTCCGACACCCGCTCGGCCGTGCTCGTGCGGCCCAGGAGGGCGCGGTCGTCGGCC
Source organism: Streptomyces sp. SAS_272 (assembly GCF_052543235.1). Classification (NCBI taxonomy): domain Bacteria; kingdom Bacillati; phylum Actinomycetota; class Actinomycetes; order Kitasatosporales; family Streptomycetaceae; genus Streptomyces; species Streptomyces sp. SAS_272. Next base: position 24,296 of record NZ_JBMNDR010000023.1, read on the forward strand.
AGTGGGGCCAGCTGCTCTGCCATGCCCGGAATTCAATCGCAGACAGAGGAACGTGACAACAGGGGTATTGAAGGATCGTTCAACGATCCTCTACCTTCGATTCATGGCGCCGCCCGTCCCCACCGCGGCGACCCGCCTCACGCACGGCACGGCTCACCTCTCAGCACCGTCCGTCATCCCTCAGCGAGGTGCCCATGAGCACGACTCCTCCCTCACCGGTCCCAGCCGCCGACACCCTCGACACCACCGCCGAACACACCCCTGACAACGGGGCGTTCGCCTGGCTTCGCGCGCTCGGACCGCGCGGCCGGCGCGCCTTCGCCGGCGCGTTCGGCGGCTACGCCCTCGACTCCTACGACTACTTCACCCTGCCGCTGAGCATGGTGGCGCTGGCGGCGTACTTCGGTCTGGACAGCGCCCAGACCGGACTGTTCACCACCGTCACGCTGGTCGCCTCCGCCGTCGGCGGCGCCGTTGCGGGCGTCCTGGCCGACCGGATCGGCCGGGTCAGGGCACTGATGATCACGGTGATCACCTACGCCGTCTTCACCGTCGCCTGCGGCTTCGCGCCCAGCTACGAGACGCTGCTGGTCTTCCGCTCCCTGCAGGGGCTCGGCTTCGGCGGCGAGTGGGCGGTCGGCGCGATCCTGGTCGCCGAGTACGCGAGCGCGAAGCACCGGGGCCGCACCCTAGGCGCGATCCAGAGCTCCTGGGCCGTCGGCTGGGGCCTCGCGGCACTGGCTTACACGCTCGTCTTCTCGTTCTTCGGCGACGACATGGCCTGGCGCATCATGTTCTGGACGGGCGCGCTGCCCGCTCTGCTCGTGGTGTGGATGCGGCGCCGGGTGAAGGACGCGCCGCAGGCCGAGGCCGCCCGCGCGCGGAGCGCCGACAGGGGCTCGTTCCCGGCGATCTTCCGGGGGCCGCTGCTGCGGACGACGCTGTTCGCGGGACTGCTCTCGACCGGCGTGCAGGGTGGCTACTACACCCTGGCGACCTGGGTGCCGACCTACCTGAAGTCGGAGCGCGGCCTGTCGGTGGTCGGCACCGGCGGCTATCTGACGTTCCTGATCACCGGCGCCTTCCTCGGCTACCTGACCGGCGGATACCTCACCGACCGGCTGGGCCGGCGCCGCAACATCTGGCTGTTCGCCCTGCTGTCGGCGGTGTGCATCCTGGCGTACGCGAACATCCCGAGCGGCGCGGACACCCTGCTGCTCGTGCTCGGCTTCCCGCTCGGGTTCTGCATGTCGGCGATCTTCAGCGGCTTCGGGTCGTATCTGAGCGAGCTGTATCCGACCGCCCTGCGCGGCACGGGTCAGGGTTTCACCTACAACACCGGCCGCGCCGTGGGCGCCGTCTTCCCCACGACGGTCGGGTTCCTGGCCGACAGCTGGGGCGTGGGCGGCGCGCTGGTCTTCGGCGCGATCGGATACGCCATCGCCGCCCTGGCACTGCTGGGGCTTCCGGAGACGCGCGGAAAGGAACTGGAATGATCCGACCGACCCTCACGCGGGAGCACCGTCCGCCGAGCAGCGCGGACCGCCCCGTCGCTCTCACCGAGGAGCACGCGCACGCGTGGAGCCCCGCCGCGGCCAGGGCCCGCTTCCGGGCGGGCCTGGCGGGCCCCACGGCCGGGGTCGCGGCCGGGCACACCCAGGCCAACCTGATCTCGGTGCCGGCGGACTGGGCGTACGACATGCTCCTGTTCTGCCAGCGCAACCCGAAGCCCTGTCCCGTCCTCGACGTCACGGACGCCGGCTCCTGGACGACCGTCCTCGCCGAGGGCGCGGACCTGCGCACCGACCTGCCGCGCTACCGGGTGTGGGAGGACGGGGAGCTCGTCGACGAGCCGACGGACGTGCGCGCGTACTGGCGCGACGACCTGGTGTCGTTCGTGATCGGGTGCAGCTTCACCTTCGAGTGGGCCCTGTCCGGGGCGGGCGTCCCGATCCGGCACGTCGAGCAGGGGCGGAACGTTCCGATGTACGTGACGAGTCGTGAGTGCCGCCCGGCGGGACGGCTGCACGGGCCCCTGGTGGTGTCCATGCGGCCGGTGCCGCCGCGGCACCTGGCGACGGCGATCCGGGAGAGCAGTCTGCTCCCGGCGGTGCACGGCGGACCCGTGCACTGCGGCGATCCTTCGGGACTGGGCATCGTCGACCTCGGCCGCCCCGACTTCGGCGACCCGGTGGACGCCGAGCCGGACGACATCCCGGTGTTCTGGGCCTGCGGCGTCACTCCGCAGGCCGTGGTGACGGCGTCGCGCCCGCCGTTCGCCCTCACCCACGCCCCGGGACAGATGTTCCTCACCGACGCCCGCGACGAGCAGTACCGCGTGGCCTGAGAAGGAGGTACGAAGGAATCATGACCGCGATGACCGCGATCGACTTGAACGCCGACCTCGGCGAGGGCTTCGGCCGCTGGCAGCTGACCGACGACGAGCGGCTTCTGTCCGTCGTCACCAGCGCCAACGTGGCCTGCGGCTTCCACGCCGGGGACGCGGTCACCATGCGGCGGGTGTGTGCACTGGCCGTCGAGCGGGGCGTCACGATCGGCGCCCAGGTCTCCTACCGGGACCTGGCCGGTTTCGGGCGGCGCGCGATGGACGTGCCGGCCGCCGAACTGGCAGCCGAGGTGGCGTACCAGATCGGCGCCCTCGAGGTGTTCGCCCGGGCCGCGGGCGCGCGGGTGGCGTACGTGAAACCGCACGGCGCGCTGTACAACCGGGTCGTGCACGACGAGGAACAGGCCGGTGCGGTGGTCGAGGGAGTGCTGCTCGCCGACGCCGCGCTGCCCGTCCTCGGGCTGCCCGGCTCCCGGCTGCTGGAGCTGGCTCGCACGGCGGGGCTGCCGGCCGTCCCGGAGGCCTTCGCCGACCGCGCGTACACCGAGCGGGGCACGCTCGTGCCGCGTGGGCGGGCCGGGGCCGTGGTCACCGACCCGGACGCCGTCGTCGCGCGGTCGGTGAGCCTGGCCCGCGCCGGCCGGGTCGCCTCCGAGGCGGGGACCGAGATCGACGTCCGCGCGCGTTCCCTGTGCCTGCACGGGGACACGCCGGGTGCGGTGGACCTGGCCCGGCGGGTGCGGCGCGGGCTCGAGGAGTCGGGCGTGCGGGTGGAGGCCTTCGCATGAGCATCCGCATCCTGCCCGTCGGCGACGACGCCCTGCTGGTCGAGGTGGCGTCGGGGGCGGAGGCCGAGGCCCTGCACGCCGAGCTCGTGCGTCGGCGCGCGGCGGGCCTGCTCCGCGCCCGCGAGATCGTCCCTGCGGCTCGTACCGTCCTCCTGGACGGCCTGGCCGACCCCGGCCGGGTGGCGTCCGAGCTCGCCGCCGCTGAGGTGCCGCCTGTCCCCGCGCGGGAACAGGCGGTCGTGGAGATCCCCACCCGCTACGACGGCCCGGACCTGGCCGAGGTAGCCGCCCGGTGGGGCGTCCCGGAGCGGGAGGTCGCCGGTATCCACGCGGCCGCCGAGTTCCGGGTGGCGTTCTGCGGCTTCGCGCCCGGCTTCGGGTATCTGACGGGGCTGCCCGCGCGCTACGACGTCCCCCGCAGGGCGACCCCGCGGACCGCGGTGCCGGCCGGGTCCGTGGCGCTGGCGGGGCCGTACACCGGCGTGTACCCCCGGGCGTCGCCGGGCGGCTGGCAGCTCATCGGCACCACCGATGTGGTGCTGTGGGACCACACACGCGTGCCGGCCGCGCTGCTGTCGCCGGGCACGCGGGTGCGTTTCGTGCCGGAGGACGAGTCATGAGCGACCGTGCGGTGTCCGTCGTCCGCGCCGGGGCGCTGACCACCGTTCAAGATCGGGGCAGGCCCGGGCATGCGCATCTCGGCGTGCCGCGTTCCGGTGCGCTCGACGCGCCTGCTGCGGCCCTGGTCAACCGGCTGGTGGGCAATCCGCCCGACGCGGCCGTCCTGGAGACCACGCTGACCGGCTGCGCCCTCGCGCCGCGTTCCGACGTGACGATCGCGGTCGGCGGGGCCCCGTGCCGGGTCACCGTGGGGGGCCGTCCCGCCGCCTGGGGGGCGCCCGTGCGGGTGCCTGCCGGTGCGGTGCTGGACGTCGGGCCGGCGATCCGCGGAGTGCGCGCCTATGTGGCGGTGACCGGCGGCATCGTCGTCGAAGCGGTCCTCGGCAGCCGGTCGACGGACCTGCTCTCGGGCCTCGGGCCCACGCCGCTCACGGACGGCACGGTGCTGCCCCTGGGGCGCGAACGCACCCCGCACGCGCGCGTGGACGTCGCCCCGCAGCCGGCGCCCCCGGCCGAACTCGTCCTGCGGGTGACGCTCGGCCCCCGCGCCGACTGGTTCACCCCGGACGCGCTGCGCGCCTTCACCGCCCGCACCTTCCATGTGTCCTCGGCGAGCAACCGCATCGGCCTGCGCACCGAGGGGCCCGTCCTGGAGCGGGCCCGGGCCGGGGAGCTGGCCAGTGAGGGCATGGTCCTGGGCGCCGTTCAGGTGCCGCCCGCCGGCCGGCCGGTGGTCTTCCTGGCCGACCATCCGACTACCGGCGGCTACCCGGTGATCGGCGTCGTCCGGACGGCCGACCTCGCGGCCGCCGCCCAGGCCGCGCCGGGCACCCCTGTCCGCTTCGTGGCCGTACGGCGAAGGTGACGCGGCAGGGCGCCACGACGTCGGAGAGGCGACGAAGGTCCGTTCGGGGCGATCCTGCTGCTCGGGCGGGCCCCGCGACGCCGGGGCGACCGCTTCGGCGCCGCCGGCCTCGGCGACCGAGCTGTTGCGACGGGGCGACAGCGTCGACGATCATCCACTGCGCCAGGCCGCTCACGACCCCACCGACCAGGGCCGGCCTGCAGGCGCGAATACCGCGTACCTGTGCGCGTGCCGCACATGGCGCCTGTGCGCCTGTGCGCGCACATCCGTTGCGATGCTGCGCGCGTCTCACGCCCGCCCCAGAGGCGTCCGAGTGACCAGGAGGCGGGCGGCCAGGAAGGCCCGCAGGCCGGTGGGCCGGCCCCCGCCTGCCGCCTCGGCGCGGCAGACGCGCTCGCGTCCCTTTCCCGGTGGCCGCCGCCGGACGCGCATCGGGCGGCGGCCTGCCCTGCGTTCACATGGCGGACGTCGCGTCCGGGCCGATCCGGCTGCGTACGGCCGTCTGGACCTCGGCCTCCTCGGCCGGGTCGGCGGCCAGCCGGCGCAGGCGCTCCACGACCCGGGTGTCACCGGTCTCGGCGTGCCGGGCGGCGATCTCGCGGGTGCCCTCCTCGCAGTCCCACAGGCATTCGACGGCGAACCCGGTGGCGTAGGAGGGGTCGGTGGCGGCGAGTGCGCGGGCGCAGCGCCCGCGCAGATGGGAGGAGGCCGTCTCGCGGTAGATGTGGCGCAGCACGGGCGCCGCGCAGGCGATGCCGAGACGTCCGGCGCCGTCGACGAGGGTCCACAGGCTGGGGGCGTCGCAGCCCTCGCCGCGCACGGCCTCGCGCAGGGCGCCGAGGACCAGGTCACGATCCTGGACGCCGCCCCTGCAGGCCAGCATGCGGCCGGCGGCGGCGCCGAGGGCGTCGGGCCGGTGGACCCAGCCGCGCGCCCGGTCGACGGCGGCGACACTGCGCATCCGTTCGAAGGCGTCGACGGCGGCCTCCACCACGGCGACGGGGCCGGTGGCGACGGCCTGTTCGACGAGGGCCAGGGCGTCGGGATCATTGCAGTCGGCGAGGTAGCGCAGGGCCGTACAGCGCGCCCCCTCGTCGCCGTCCTTGGCCGCCTGGACGATCTCGGGGCGGTCCTCGGGACCGGCCACGGCGGAGAGGCAGCGGGCGGCGGGGACATGGAGCGCGGCTCCGCGTTCGACGCCCTGCTGGGCCCACTCGAACACGGCTTGGACACTCCAGCCGGGGCGGGGCCCGCTGGGACTCATCTGCCGTTGCCAGCGGTCGAAGCAGCCGGCCTCGTGGGCGGCACGCACCCGCGTGGAGACGTAGTCCCGGGGATCCTCGGCCCACAACCGCCAGGGCCGTGGCTCGAAGGCGTCCCGTACGACCGCGGCGAGTTCGGCCTCGCCCTCGGCGTCGGTGGCGAACCGTGCCAGCACGGGCACGGCCAGGGCGCGCAGGCCGGCGTCGTCGTCCCGCAGGGCGAGTTCGTCCAGGGCCCAGGCCCAGTTGGCGCCCGAGGCGGCGTACCTGCGCAGCAGGTCGAGGGCGTCCCGCCGGCCGTAGGAGGCGAGGTGGCCGAGGACGGCCAGGGCCAGGCCCGTGCGCGACTCCTCGCCGTCGAAGACGTCCTCGACGTCGAAGAGGTGGGCCTCGATCTCGTCCAGCTCGCCGTGCAGGTCGAGGTAGAGACGGGCGTAGTAAAGGGAGCGGTTCTCCACCTGCCAGTCGTGACGGGGATCCCGCAGGACACAGTGGTTCAGCGCCGCGAGCGCCTCGGCTCGCGGAGCGGTGAGCGCGTGCAGCGTGCCGTCGCCGCGGCCTCTCTGGAGCAGGCCGAGCAGCGTACCGCTGGGCGCTATGACCGGATCGAACATGGGAAACAGCCTCACATCAAGCGTCGACGCAACCGGGGACGTGCATTACCTGGCCGCGTGACAACGCGTCGGGGCGCCCGCCGTTTCCTGCTTGCTGTAGACCATTTTCCTCTGCCTCTCGTCGGTGGCCCATGCGGACCGCGTCACGGCCCGCGCGGTGCGGCAACACCTGCCCAGCCATCGCGTCCGTGAATCACGACGTCATGATGACCCGGCTCTTCTACCTGCCGCGACCGAAATTTCCGGCGGCCTTGTACCGCCTCCCCCGTGGTCGTCGATTTACCTGGTCGGGAAATTCCCTTGACCTGCTCGGGACTGTCGGCTCACTTCGCGCCGAACAGGTCCAGCAGCTCCGTTCTGCCGAACATGCGGGCTGTGTCGACGGCCGACGGCGTGCCCTGGGAGGGGTCGGCGCCGGCCTCCAGCAATGCCTTGATCACATTCGTCTCACCCTTGAAGGCAGCCCCCGCGAGCGGGGTCTGGCCTCGGTCGTTGATCCGGTCGGCCTCGGCGCCGCGGGCCAGGAGGGCCCGGACCGCGTCGGCGTGCCCGTGATACGCGGCCAGCATCACGAGGGAGTCCCCCCGGTCGTTGGTGAGGTTGGCCGGAACACCCGCGTCGACGTACGCCACGAGCTCCTCGGTCTGACCCTGGCGGGCCAGATCGAAGATCTTGGTCGCCAGCTCCACGACCTCCGGGTCGGGGGCTTCAGTCATCGGCCGGTCCGCCTCTCGCTACAACCGTTCAGGTGAATCGTCAGCGTACTGGCTCGTCGCAAACATGGCCGGACGCGCGGGCTGCGAAGCTCACGAACAGCCCCGTTCGACGCGATTCTCCTGCTCAGGCAGCCCTGCGCACCTTCCACCGACCGAGGGAAAAGACCCGCTTTTCACTCAGTTGCACCTTTTGTCGTATGGATACATCCTGTGATCCTGGAAGTACTCATGGTGACTGTCCCCGCGAACCAGGAGAGCCCAAATGATCCTGTCCATGTCAGGCGTGGTCCTGCTCGGAATCATCGTCTTCCTCTTCTTCCGAAAGGACGGGCTCAAGGCGTCGCACGCCGTGGTCTCGGCCCTCTTCGGCTTCTACATGTCCAGCACGGCCATCGCCCCGAGCATCATGGCCGGCGGCGAGAGTCTGGCCAGCCTCCTCGGCGGCATCAAGTTCTGACGCCGCACGTCCCGTCCGTACGCACCACCAGGAGACAGAAGTGGCCCGGCGCCCCCTCCCCCGCATCCTGAGCACAGGCAGCGCACAGATCGCCCGGAGCAGGGAGCTGGCCCGGACGGCAGCCGACAGCGCCACCGACGTCCTCCATCCGCTGATCACGATCACCCGCGGACTGCGCCGGCTGGCCTCGGCCGGGCGGCGCAGGTGGGCCGAGACGCCCAAGGACAAACGCGGGCCGCTGCTGTTCCTGGCGGCCTCGGTGATCCTGGTCGTCGTACTCGTGCCGTACGGCCCGCTCCTCGCCGCCATCACCCTGGCGGCAGCGGCGGCCTGGCAGGGCAGGGACCGCACCCAGGCTCCCGAAGGCCCCGACGAGTCGCAGATCCAGCGACTCCAAGTGCTGTACGAGGCCCTGGTCCCGTACTTCTCGACGGCCGACGACCCCGCTCCCCTGTACGCCCACGGCGGCGACTGGGAGCAGGCCTTCCCCACGCAGGAGTTCGACGACTCGGGCCGCGTCGCCCATCTCGTGATCCGCTATCCGGCGTACTTCCCGGACGGCGAACCCGGCCCGCGCGCGCGGATCGAGCAGCTGCTCGCCGCGAAGTCGGGCCGCGGCCGGGAGTACCTCTTCGTCTGGGACGAAGAGGGCAACGAACTGACGCTCAGCGTGCTGTCCCCCCTCCCCGCCGACATCTCGGCCCAGCGCTTCGTCACCGCCCCGGGTGAGACGGTTCTGGGCTTCACCGACCCCGCCGGGGTCCAGCGCACGCTGCCTCTCGCGTTCGGCGAGGACCGGCGCGACGTCCCGCCGGTGGTCTGGCGCACCGGCATCCGCTCCACCGAGCCGCACCTGCTGGCGGTGGGCCGCCCCGGCGGCGGCACGTCGACACTGCTGCGCTCCATCGCGCTGCAGGCCCTCCAGCACGGTGACGTGCTCATCGTCGAGGGCGGCGGCACCGGTGAGTACGCCTGCCTGGCCGGCCGGGACGGCGTCCTGGGCGTCGAGGTCGGCCTCTCCGGGGCGCTGGCCGGCCTGGAGTGGGCGGCGGGCGAGACGGAGCGCCGTCTCATCGCCGCCAACAGCGCCCGGCAGGCCGGAGAACCGGCGCCGGAGGACACGAGGCGCCCGCTGTGGATCGTCCTCGACCGGCCCACCGCCTTCACCCATCTGGCCGAGGCGGAGGGCCACCGGGATCCGCAGTCCCTGCTGCAGCTTCCCCTCCGGCACGGCCGCGCGGCCGCCGTCACGGTCGTCGTGGCCGAACAGTTCGACGCTCTGGACTCCCTGAGCGAAGCGGTACGACAGCACACACGCGCGCGTGTCGTGCTCGGCCCGGCGTCGAGGGAGCAGCTGGAGACGGTCCTCGGCGCTCCCCCGCACACCACCCCCGTCGACGACGTGCCGTCCGGGCGGGGCTACGCCCGGCTGGGCTCGGGGTCGGTGCACCGGCTCCAGGTCCCGGCCACACCCGACCCGTACGACGACGCGACGAGCGACGCGCACCGGCAGGCCGTGCTCGACCTGCTGCCGCCGCGCTCCGCGCCCGCAGGCACCGAACCGTCGCCGGCGCCGGTCGAGGCCCCCGTCGCGAAGGTCGTGGTCACCAAGACCGCCACCGCACCGACCACGGACCCCCGGACCGCCGTCCCACAGACAGGCCTCCCGCAGTCCGCCCTCCCGCAGACGGTCCTCCGGGACACTGCATCGTCATCGTCATCGTCATCGACCGCGGCACCGGAGACCGCCGTCGCCGAAGCGGCGGTCGCCGAGTAGAGGCCGCGCGCCCGACCGCACGGCTCCCAGCCGGCCGGACACGCCCCACGCCCTCACACCCCCACGCGCCACGCCCTGCGTCCTACGCCACGAACGTGCGCGGACCCTCGCCGCCCGCCGTCCCCCCGCTCCGCACGATCCGTGCGGCGGCGGCCAGGCGGGCGGCCGCCTCCTCCGCCACCGCGCCTCCCACGGTGAACGGCAGCCGTACATACCCCTCGAAGGCGCCGTCGACGCCGAAGCGGGGCCCCGACGGCACCCGCAGGCCGACCCGCTCCCCCGCCTCGGCGAGCCTCGATCCGGAGAGGCCCCCGGCTCGCACCCAGAGCGTCAGCCCGCCCTTGGGCACCGTGTACTCCCAGTCCGGCAGCTCGCGGCGCAGCGCGGCCACCAGGTCGTCCCGGTTCCCCCGGGCCTGGCTGCGCCGCAGCTCCACCGCCTGCTCCCAGCCTCCGGTGCTGAACAGCCAGTTCACCGCCAGCTGCTCGAGCACCGGCGTGCCCAGGTCGGCGTAGGCGCGGGCCGCGACGAGACTGCGGACGACGTCGGGGGCGGCCCGCACCCAGCCGATGCGCATCCCGGCCCAGAACGCCTTGCTCGCGGACCCGACCGTGATCACGGTCGATCCCGCGGGGTCGAAGCCGCACACCGGCCGCGGCATCTCGACGTCGTCGTCGAGCCACAGTTCGCTCATGGTCTCGTCGGCCACGAGGACCGTCCCGGCGGACCGGGCGGCCTCCACGAGCCGGCGCCGCTGGTCCTCGTCGGCGAGCGCGCCCGTCGGGTTGTGGAAGTCGGCGACGACGTACGCGATGCGCGGCGCGGCGTCCCTCAGCACCTGGCGCCAGCGGTCCATGTCCCACCCGGCCAGTCCGTCCGCCATGGCGACCGGCACCAGACGGGCGCCCGCCTCGCGCATCAGCTGAAGGATGTTGGCGTAGGAGGGCGACTCGACGGCGATGCGCTCCCCGCGCCCGCCGAAGAGGTGACAGATGGCGTCGATGGCCCCCATCGCACCCGTCGTGACCATGATCTGCTCGGGCATCGTGGGAATCCCGCGCGCGGTGTACCGCTCGGCGATCATGGTCCGCAGCGCGGGCAGGCCCGCCGGGTAGTCGCCGTGCGTGTGGGCGTACGGGGGAAGTTCCTCCAGCGCGCCCTGCACGGCGCGGGTGAGCCACGGCTCGGGCGCGGGCAGGGCCGCGCAGCCCAGGTCGATGATCGAGCCCAGGGCCTCGGGCGGCAGCGGTTCCAGGCCGCGGGCCGGGACCGGGTTGCCCGCCGGGACGGCCGTCCAGCTGCCGGCGCCGCGCCGGGACTCCAGGAACCCCTCCGCGCGCAACGCCTCGTAGGCGGCGGCGACGGTCGTACGACTCACGGACAGGGCCAGGGCCAGTTCCCGTTCGGCGGGCAGGCGTGCGGCGACCGGCACGCGGCCCTCCAGCACCAGCAGCCGGACGCCGTCCGCGAGGGCCCGATAGGCGGGGGGCCGACGCGAGCCCGGGCCCGCCGGGCGGTCCTGCTGGGACTTGAGCAGCCGCGCGAGCTGAGCGGCCCCCACAGCCGAGGTCCACTGCGCCATGGATATCAGTCCACCTTCCCCGAATTGGCCATGGATGACATGCACTTCCCAGCCACAGAGTGTCACGAGTCAGGCCACTAACACCACAGGGGGCACCTCTTGGAGACCAAAGGGCTTCTCCGGCGTCCGATGCGGCGACGTCCGACGCCGCCAGGACTGCCGCGACGGCTGACCCAGCTGTACGCCGGCCTCGCGCTCTACGGCGCCAGCTCGGCACTGCTCGTCAAGGCGGGTCTCGGTCTGGAGCCCTGGAACGTGCTGCATCAGGGCCTGGCCGAACTCGCGGGGATGACGATCGGGGTCGTGACGACCGTCGTCGGCGCGGTGGTGCTGCTGCTGTGGATCCCGCTGCGCCAGCGGCCCGGCCTCGGCACGATCTCCAACGTCCTGGTCATCGGCGTCGCGATGGACGGCACGCTCGCCCTCGTCCCCGAGGCGCACGCCCTGGCCGTGCGCGTTCCCCTCATGGCGGCGGCCATCGTGCTCAACGGGGCCGCCACCGGCCTGTACATCGCGGCCGACTTCGGCCCCGGTCCGCGCGACGGTCTGATGACGGGACTGCACCGGCGCACCGGGCGCTCGATCCGTCTGATGCGGACGACGGTCGAGGCGGTGGTCGTCGCGACCGGGTTCGCGCTCGGCGGCACGATCGGCATCGGCACCGTGCTCTACGCCGTCGCGATCGGCCCGCTCGCCCAGTTCTTCCTGCGGGCGTTCGCCGTTCCCGTGCCGACCGCCGGCAGCACGGTCGTTGCCGCAGGAGCGCCCCAGGGAGCGATACTGCGTCCGTGACCAGCTCCGGACGCCACCCGTATCTCGATCACCCGCTGCCCATCCCGATCGCCCACCGCGGCGGGGCCGCGGACGGCCTGGAGAACACCGTGGCGCAGTTCCGGCGCGCGGTCGAGGCGGGTTACCGCTATATCGAGACCGACGTGCACGCCACCCGGGACGGCAGGCTCGTCGCCGTCCACGACGCGACGCTCGACCGGGTCACCGACTGCTCGGGACGCATCGCCGACCTCCCGTGGTCGGACGTGGCCCACGCGCGCGTGGGCGGCGAGGAACCGGTGCCGCTCTTCGAGGAACTCCTGGAGACGTTCCCCGAGGTGCGGTGGAACATCGATCTCAAGGCGGAGCCCGCCCTGCACCCCCTGCTCGATCTGCTCGCCCGCACGGACGCGTGGGACCGCGTCTGCGTCGGCTCGTTCTCCGAGGCCCGCGTCGTACGCGCCCAGCGGCTGGCCGGTCCGCGCCTCGCGACGTCGTACGGCACCCGGGGCGTGCTCAACCTGCGGCTGCGGTCCTGGGGCGTGCCCGTGCCGCTGCGCCGGTCGGCGGTCGCCGCGCAGGTGCCCGAGGTCCGGTCGGGCGTCCAGGTGGTGGACCGTCGCTTCGTCCGCGCCGCACACGCGCGCGGGCTGCAGGTGCACGTGTGGACGATCAACGAACCCGAGCGGATGCACCGGCTCCTCGACCTGGGGGTCGATGGCATCATGACCGATCACATCGACACGTTGCGCAAGGTCATGCAGGACCGGGGCGTCTGGGTCTGACCTCGGCCCGACGCCCGCGCGCGGGTTCCGGGAGCGGGAAGCGAGGGCACGGGTGGACATCGACACCGTGCGGACGGCGGCGTCCGACGAGGCCGCCGGGCGGCGGCGCGAGCAGCGCGGCTGGTACTTCTACGACTGGGCGTGCTCCGTCTACTCGACGAGCGTGCTCACCGTGTTCCTGGGCCCGTATCTGACCTCGGTCGCAAAGAAGGCCGCCGACGCCGACGGGTACGTGCACCCGCTCGGCATCCCGGTCAGCGCCGGCTCCTTCTTCGCGTACTCGGTCTCCCTTTCCGTGATCGTCGCCGTCCTCGTGATGCCCCTCGTGGGCGCCGCGGCCGACCGGTCCGGCCGCAAGAAGCCCCTGCTGGGCGCCGCCGCCTATGTGGGCGCCGCGGCCACCGCCTGCATGTTCTTCCTCGGCGGCGACCGCTATCTGCTGGGTGGCGCACTGCTCGTCGTGGCGAACGCGGCCCAGTCCGTGGCGATGATGCTCTACAACTCCTATCTGCCGCAGATCGCCCCGCCCGGGGAACGCGACGCGGTCTCCTCACGGGGATGGGCCTTCGGTTACGCGGCCGGCTCGCTGGTGCTGGTCGCGAACCTGGTGCTCTACCTCGCCCACGACTCCTTCGGGGTGTCGGAGTCCGCCGCCGTCCGCATCTGTCTGGCCTCGGCCGGTCTGTGGTGGGGCGGCTTCACGGTGATCCCGCTGCTGCGGCTGCGCGACCGGCCGGCCGTCGTGCGGGAGGCGACGGCTCCGGGGCTGCGCCAGGTCGCAGCGACGGTCCGCGACATGCGCCGCCACCCGCTGACGCTCGCCTTCCTGCTCGCCTATCTGGTCTACAACGACGGCATCCAGACGGTGATCTCCCAGGCCTCGGTCTACGGCTCCGAGGAGCTCGGCCTCAGCCAGGCCACGCTGATCGGGGCGGTGCTGCTGGTCCAGGTGCTCGCCGTGGCGGGCGCGCTCGGCATGGGGCGCCTGGCCCGGGCGTACGGCGCCAAGCGGACGATCCTCGGATCGCTGGTGGCGTGGACGCTCACCCTGGGCGCCGGGTACTTCCTGCCGGCGGGAGCTCCGGTGGCGTTCTATCTGCTGGCCGGCGCCATCGGCCTGGTCCTCGGCGGCAGCCAGGCCCTCTCCCGCTCTCTCTTCTCCCATCTCGTCCCGCCCGGCAAGGAGGCCGAGTACTTCTCGGCGTACGAGATGAGCGACCGCGGCATGAGCTGGCTCGGACCCCTGCTGTTCGGCCTCACCTACCAGCTGACCGGCAGTTACCGGGACGCGATCGTCTCCCTGGTGGCCTTCTTCGTCATCGGGTTCCTGCTGCTGGCGCGGGTGCCCGTGCGGCGTGCGATCGGCGACGCGGGGAACCCGGTGCCCGAGAAGATTTAGCGCTCAGGACGAAAGGGCGGTAGTGTACGCGTTTGGCCTGCCAGGCGTACCGTTACTGCGCGTCAAAGATGCCGAAACGCTGGGTGACATCTCCTTTCAGATGTGACAAACCGGGCGCCGGTGGGTACTGCACTGGTTGACAAGGCTGCGGCTACGACGGCGACCCACGACCCGGAACGGGGCTCGGTACGGGAATCTTTACCGCCGACCGGACGTTGACCGGATGACGACGACAGCGACACCTGTCCTGTGGGCGACAAGCCCGGGAGGCACGATTCATGAGTGAGCGAGCTCTTCGCGGCACGCGCCTCGTGGTGACCAGCTACGAGACGGACCGCGGCATCGACCTGGCCCCGCGCCAGGCCGTGGAGTACGCATGCGAGAAGGGGCACCGGTTTGAGATGCCCTTCTCGGTGGAGGCGGAGATTCCGCCGGAGTGGGAGTGCAAGGTCTGCGGAGCCCCTGCACTCCTCGTGGACGGCGACGGCCCTGAGGAGAAGAAGGCCAAGCCCGCGCGTACGCACTGGGACATGCTGATGGAGCGGCGGACCCGCGAGGAACTCGAAGAGGTCCTCGAGGAGCGGCTGGCCGTTCTGCGGTCCGGGGCGATGAACCTTGCGGTACATCCCCGGGACAGCCGCAAGTCGGCATAGGCCCCGCACGGCCGAGGCCGGCTGCACAACACGCACGCCGATGACCGCGGGGGCCGTACGTGAACATGCGTACGGCGCCCGCGGTCTTCGTGCTGTGCTGCGTTCTTTCGGCACGTTGCCGGTCCGTGCGGCCGAGCCCGCACGCCCGAACCACGCCCGAACCCGAGTGGGTCGAACCAGGGAGAGCGGGCCCGCGGCGTCGGCCCGGCAGGCACGGGCCGGTCCCGGACGCCTTCGGTCCGGCCGGGTCCCCTCCCTTAGGTCCGGCCTGGTCCCGTCCCGGTCGGACCCTGGTCCCGTCCCGGTCGGACGCGGGACGGTCCGAGGACTTCAGCGCCTGCCGCAGGCTCTACCGGTCGTCCCGGACGACCTCGCCCTGGACCACCTTGCCGTCGGGGCGGTGGATGCGCGCCTGCTGGAAGGCGTCCCCCAGGGTGCCCGGAGTGGCCGCCGCCGCGCGCAGCCTGCGCTCGGCGAAGGCGCCGACCGCCTTCTGGACCGGCGGAAGGAGCAGGAGCAGGCCGACGACATCGGAGAGCAGGCCCGGGATCATCAGGAGCAGCCCGCCGAGCATCATCAGGCCGTTGCCCCCGCGGCTGGGGGCGGCGCCCCGCTGCAGGGCCTCGTTGAGGTTGCGGAAGGCACGGCGGCCCGCCCGCTTGATGACCACCGAGCCGAGCACGAACCCGGCGATCAGGAGCAGGAACACCACGAGGCCGGAGGAAGCGCCGACGACCGTCGTCAGCAGCCAGATCTCCAGCACCAGCCACGCGGCGAGGCCCAGGGGCACGAACGTGCGCAGTCGCGAGCGGCGGGGCTGGGGCTGAGGACGGCCGGGCCGGTCGGAGGTCGGGTAGGCGGGGGTCGGAGCTCCAGTCGTCATGCATCCAGTGTGCCCGGACCCGGCTCAGAACGGCGTAAGGGGACGATCAGCCCTCGCTGTGCGACTTGGCGGGCGACTGCGGACGCTCGGGCTGGTCGGGGGTCCGTCCGGTGATCCTGCCGACCCGCTCCCCCACACCCCAGGCCGTGACCCGCCAAAGGGCCTCGACGAGGATGTCGCGGCTCATCTTGGAGTCGCCGTGCTCGCGCTCGACGAAGGTGATGGGGACCTCGACCACGTGGAAGCCGCCCTTGACCGCGCGGCGGGCCAGGTCGACCTGGAAGCAGTAGCCCTGGGAGGCGACCTCGTCCAGGCCCAGCCCCTCGAGGGTCTCGCGGCGGAAGGCCCGGTAGCCGCCGGTGATGTCCCGCAGGGGCAGGTCGAGGGCCAGGCGGGAGTAGAGGCTGCCGCCGCGCGAGATGACCTCGCGGGACCTGGGCCAGTTCACGACCCGGCCGCCCGGCACCCAGCGTGAGCCGAGGACCAGGTCCGCGCCCTTGAGCGCGGTGAGCAGCCGCGGCAGTTCCTCGGGCTGGTGGGAGCCGTCGGCGTCCATCTCGATCAGCACGCCGTAGTCGTTGTCCAGGCCCCATCGGAAGCCCGCGAGGTAGGCGGCGCCGAGGCCTTCCTTGCCCTTGCGGTGCAGCACTTGGACCTGGTCGTCCGCGGCGGCCAGCTCGTCGGCGAGCCGTCCGGTGCCGTCGGGGCTGTTGTCGTCGGCGACGAGGACGTGGGCCTCGGGAACAGCCTCCCGCACCCGGCCGACGATGCTCTTGATGTTCTCCGCCTCGTTGTAGGTCGGGATGATCACCAAGGCCGTGCCGAGCGGACCGAACGTCCTCCCCCGGTCCTGTGCCGCGAGGGTCCCGTCGCCGTCGTTCACTGCTGCCCCTTCATGTCCGTTCGCCGGAGACCACCTTAGTGGCCCCAGCCTGCGATGACGTGACAGGAGGTGCGAACGACGGTGTCGAATCCACGGAAGCGGGGTAGAGATGTACTTTTGGGCCCGTATGTGCACACCGGCCATGCCGGAGGTGAAAGCCTGCCCCGCACGCGTGTGGGGGTGGCTGCGGATGGGGGCCCGGCGCCCTTCGGGCCGGCCCGGGACCCGCTGGCTGCGGGTCGACCGAAAGCCGTTGTCTACTGAGCACACGGGCCCCACCCGGGTCACACCTCCCCGACCGGCCGGAACGTTCCCTCGCTGCGGCGCGGGCGCTGAGCCTGGCTGCCAGTGGAGGTGCGCCGGTTCGGCACACCGTCCCTGACCCAGCGGCGCCGCGGCGAGTGCGCGGATGTTCCCCGGGCGGGGCGTCCGGTGGTGGACTCCGCCGAACCTACCGGCCTGCCGCCGTCAGCTGTCAACAGCGGTTCGACCTGCGGGTCTTCTGCCAACGCGCAGGTCAGCCGGGAGAGGGCCCGCATCGCACGACGACGGGCGGACGGGTGATCTTTTCCGGGCCGGCCCGGGAGATCACTCGCTCGGCCGCACGAACACCGTCCGGCCGCCCACCACGGTGCGCAGACACACCGGGAGATCGGTCCCCGGCGTCAGATCGGGCAGTCCGGGGGTTCCGGAGCGGGGGTCGGTGGACCAGCGGGCGACGCGGTCGTCGGGGGCCTGGACCACCAGTTCCTCCGTGCGCCAGACCGCGTAGTCGGCCGGCGCGCCCGGGACCAGCACCCCCGCGTCGTCCCGGCCGACCGCCCGCCAGCCGCCGCGGGTGTGCGCGGTGAACGCGGCGCGCACGGAGACGCGGTGTTCCGGGGTCCGGTGGAAGGCGGCGGCGCGCACGGTCCCCCACGGGTCGAGCGGGGTGACCGGGCTGTCGGAGCCGAAGGCGAGCGGCACGCCGGCCCGCAGCAGAGCGGCGAACGGGTTCAGGGTCCTCGCCCGGTCCACGCCCAGCCGCTGCGCGTACATGCCCTGTTCGCCGCCCCACAGGGCGTCGAAGGCGGGCTGGACGGAGGCGGTGAGGCCCAGTTCGGCGAAGGCGGCGACGGTCTCGGGCGTCAGCATCTCCGCGTGCTCCACACGGTGGCGGGCGGCGCGGATCCGAGCGAGGCCGACCTTCTCGGCGGCCGCGCGGACGCCCTCGACGACGCCCGTGACGGCGGCGTCGCCGATGACGTGGAAGCCGGCCTGGAGCCCTGCTTCGGTGCAGGCCGTCACATGGGCGGCGACCTCGGCGGCGTCCAGGTACGCGACCCCGGTGTGGCCGGCGTCGGCGTACGGGGTGTGCAGACACGCGGTGTGGGAGCCGAGGGCCCCGTCGACGAACAGATCTCCCGCGGCCCCGAGCGCGCCGAGCTCGCGGGCCTTGTCCACGTCGCGCTCCGCCCAGTAGCCGACGACGCGTGGGCCGCACGTCTCGGCCGCGAGCCGCAACAGGTTCGTGAAGTCGTCCTCGGAGGAGATCTCCGGGCCGGCGCACTCGTGGACGGACCCGATGCCGAGCGACGCGGCGTGGGCGAGGGCGGCCCGCTGGGCCTCGGTGCGCTGGGCGGGCGTCACGGCTGCGAACGCGGCGGCCCGGACGGCGTGGTGGGCGTCGCGGGTGAGCGGCTCGTCGGCGGCGAAGCCGGCCGCGTCCCGGGCCCGGGGGGCGAGGGCCAGCAGCGCGGTGGTGACCGCGGCCGAGTGGACGTCGATCCGGCTGAGGTAGAGCGGCCGGCCGCCGGCGGCCTCGTCCAGTTCCGCCCTCCGCGGCGGGCGGCCCTCCGGCCAGCGGGAGGCGTCCCACCCGTGGCCCAGCAGCACCTTGTCCCGCGGCCGGGACACCGCGAACTCGCGCACCAGGGCGAGTGCGGCCGCCAGGGAAGGAGCCGCGGACAGGTCGAGTCCGGTGAGAGCGAGGCCGGTGGACGTGGTGTGCACATGGGCGTCGGTGAACGCCGGGGTGACGAGGGCGCCGTCCAGGTCGACCACCTCGTCGACGCCGCCGGCGAAGGCGTCTGCGGCGCCCTCGGAGCCGACCCAGGCGACCTGGCCGCGTTCGACGACCATCGCGGTCGCGAAGGGATCGGCGGGGCTGTGAACCTCTCCTCGGCGGAGCAGGACGGTCTTCGGCTCGGGGGCGTGCTCACTCATGGGGAACAGTCTCGCGCCTCCCCGGGCGCGCCCGTGCCCCAGGGGCCCCTCAGATCCGCGGCGGCCGCGCCTCGTAGGGGGTGGACAGGACGACCGTCGTGCGTGTCGACACGCCGGCGAGCGCCCTCAGCCGCCCCAGCAGCTCCTCCAGCTCGTGCGGGGTGGCCACGCGGACCTTGAGAATGTAGTTCTCGTCCCCGGCCACACTGTGGCAGGCCTCGATCTCCGGAACGTCCGCCAGCCGCTCGGCGATGTCGTCGGGGGCGCTGGGGTCGAACGGCTTCACCGAGATGAAGGCGGTCAGGGGCAGCCCGACGGCCTCCGAGTCGACGACGGCCGCGTACCCGCGGATGACGCCGCGCTGTTCCAGCCTGCGCACCCTCTGGTGCACGGCAGATGTGGACAGGCCCGTGGCCTTGCCCAGATCGGTGTAGCTCATCCGCCCGTCCTTGACGAGCAGCTGCACGATTTGTCGGTCCAGCTCCTCCATGACGCAAGAACTTACAGGCAGCGCGATCTCCGCGTATACCTATACAGCGCAGGTCATACCCCGTTTGTGATGTGTGCGGAGCGGCCCGCGCGACGACCGGTGCGGCGCCCGGACGGCGCTCGCGGCGGCGCGCCTTCGGCGCTCGCGCGGGGGGCACCTGCAAGCGGCATGTGACGAATGCCACAGCACTCGTGAACGCTTCGTGATGGCCTGGTGGTTACCGCCGGGACGGGCTGGGAAGTGCTTGCTGTGGTCGAGGCCGCACTGCCGTCACGACCCAGCCCGAGGGGGAGAATCACATGCAGAGTTTCAAGCGCCCTGGTCGCACCGCGCCCAAGCGGCTCCAGTCCGTCGGAGAGCCCGAGCCGGAGGGCGTCGAACCCTTCGGCGCCGACGACTTCGACGGTGACGCCGCCGAGCAGATCGACGCGTACGACACCTTCGAGATGTACCGGGTGATCTGCCCGGACTGCACGCAGCCCATCGCGCTGCTCGCGGACGAGGAGAGCCTGCCGGAGCACGCGCTGTGCGCCTCGCCGTGGAACCCGTTCGGGCTCACGGTCTGCGCCGGCACGGGGCGTGGGGCGGCCGAGGCCCGTCCCGCGGACGAGTCCGCGGAACTCCAGGAGCAGGACACCGCACTCCTGCTGACGCTCCCTCAGGGACTGGACTGGCGTACGCAGCCCTTCTCGCACGTCGGCGGCCCGGGTTCGCGCCCGATGCGTGTCCCGGCGATGCGCCGCGCGGCCGCCTGATCGGCGTTTCCCGCGCCCGCTCCCTCCGCTCCACTCCGGTGACTGGACCGCACCACGGCCGGCAGGCGTGGTGCAGGTTCGGTGCGCCCTGGTCGGCCGAACGGGCACCCTCCGGGAGTACGTCTGCACGGACGTCGCAGTGGCCCGGGGGCACATCCCGAACTCACGCGCACCCCTGCCTGCCGGTGACTCCGTCGCGCGGACCCGCGTTGCCCTGGTATGACCCCCACCTACTCGGCTGCTCCCGGGCGTCACCGCCAGCTCTTCGCACCGATGCATCCGGAGCCCGTGCACGCAGAATCGGTTCCGCTGGCTCCGTCGCCCCCTCAGGACCCGCCCATCTACCGTGACCTGCTGCGGACCTGGGCCGACCGGGGCCGCACCCTTCCAGGGCGTCACGACCCGGAGTGGGTGCGGCTGGCCGCGCCGCAGGTGAGGCGGGGTCAGTTCAGCGGACTCGCGGATCCGGTGGGCGACGGGCGATGACGCGCCGAACGGCGAGCTGAGCCAGGGCGGTCGGGCGGCCCGCCGGGCGGCCGCGGCCGGGCGAAGGAGCGTGAGCTCTCCCGCCTGAGCAGTCGCCTCGGCAGGTCCGCCCCGTCGGCGGATGGGCCGCTGTGCGGGCGCCCCGCCGACGGGGGGCGCTGCGCACCCGCCCTGCCGGTCAGCCCTCGCGGCGGGCCGGCTTGGGCGCCGGAAAAGCGGGGTCGAGGTCTTCGATGGCGCGCAGGGCGCCGCCCAGGGTCTTCACCAGCAACTCGACCATGATCTCTCGGGTGAGCTCGGGACGGTCGATCCACTCCAGCGTGACCCCCTCGACGCTGCACACCCAGGCGAGCAGGGCCATGCGCGGCAGCGGCGGCACGTCACTGCGGCCGTACGCGCCCTCGGCGATGGTCGCCACCATCGCCGCACGTACGCCGTCCCGGATGCCGTGGACCTCGGTGTCGAAGCCGACGCCGCCGCTCACGATCGTGCGGTAGGCGGCCTGGTTGTGCTCGGCATAGCGCAGATAACCGTCGATGGTGCGCTGCACCCGGCCCACTTGGGACAGTTCGAGGCCGCTCGCCGCAAAGGTGACCAGGTCGGCGACGGAGTCCTGGATGATGGCCAGGTAGTAGCCGCGCTTGGACTGGAAGTAGTAGTAGATCAGCCCCTTGGCGACATGCGCCTGCCGGGCGATGTCGTCCATCGAGAGCGCGTCGTAGGACGTGTCGGCGAACAACTTCCGCCCGATGGAGATGAGTTCGGCGCGACGCGCCAGTGAGCGCTCGGTACCGCGCGCCCGAGGGCGTACGACTTCGCGCTGTTCACTGATATTCAATTTCGACCCTGGTCTCGGGCAGTCGGCGGGACATCCGCAGTATGTCAGGTCAACCGTGCGTCAGATCACACCCGTCAGAGCAGTCCGAGCTGGGTGACCAGCATCGCGAGAACCGCGACGAGGACCCAGCCCAGAGCGTGCTCCAGGATCTTCGGACCGTCGGTTTCCGGGCCGCCGGTACGGGTGCGGGTGCGGGTGGCAGTGGCTGTCTGAGCAGTCATGATGTCTCGCTGAAGTCGGACGTACTGGTGGATCCCCCCACCGATCCGTCCACCCTGCCACTCGCCGGGCCTTTTGTGGCAGAGATCTTGCTCACATCCGGATTCCCACTGCCGTCAGGGCCTGGCACTGGCGGGCGCTGGGACGCGCCGGAAAGTAGAGGTAACAGACGCCGCCCGTGCCGGAGACGACCTTTCCCGTCGCGTTGTGACGCCTGGTCCTGAGCCAGACGTTCTCGAACTCCCGCCGCGGATACACCCGCCGCACCGTCGCGTCGTCCGCCGAGAACGGGTCGTTGGCGATCACGTCGCCCCCGGCGGTGAAGCCGATCACGGTCATCAGGTGCCCCGAGGTCCCGTACCCCGCTCCGGTGAGCTCCTCCTTGAGGAAGGACTGTGACGTCATGGCCGGGATCCCCGCGCCGATGAGCGTCTCGAGGTCGGTGAGGGAGCCGAGCCGGGTGACCACGCCCTGCAGGTCCTCGAAAGTGGCGGCGTAGGCGGCGTTGAACGGCCAGTTGCCGCAGCCGGCGTACTGGTGGTCGTAGGTGTGCCTGGCCGCATGGCACACCTGCGGGTCGGCGTAGGAGGGGTCGACCCACGCCAACTGCTCGTCGGTGAGCCGACCGCCCCAGTACTCGACGATCATCTGCGAGGAGGTGGGACTGCACCAGGCCTCGCCGCCGTTGTCGTACTCGGGGTACTGGCCCTTGTGCACCTCCTGCGAGTAGCGGGGGACGCGCAGTTCCCGCGCGAGGCCGGGCACGGAGGCCGGCACGGTGAAACGGTCCGGCACGTCGGAGCCCATCGCCCCCAGCCGCCACACGGTCGGCGTGATGTCGGTGCCGGGGCGGCGGTACAGGGTGAGCCGGAGGCGGTAGGCGTCGAGACGCAGACCGCTCGCGGCATCGTCGATCGCGAGCGTGTCGGTCCACACGGTGCTTCTGCCGTCGCTCTGGCCGTCGACCGAGGACCGCTTGATGTCCTGGTCTCCGGAGGCCCAGCGGCCCATCACGTACCAGGGCGTGTCCGTGCCGTCGGAGTACGCGCCCCCGATCTCGACCTGGATCCAGCTGCCGGCGGGGGTGCTCGCGTTCCAGGAAGCGATCACCTCGGTCGCGGGGACGGCGAGCCGGTGGAGAGGCGACGTCCAGGTCGCGTACTCCCAGGACGCGGTCGTCCTGCTGTGCGGATCGGTGTGGTCGACGACGCCGAGCGGGGCGGCGATGGCGACGCCCGGGCGGATCCCGGCCAGAGCACGGGCGCCGTCGGCGACGCCGGAGCGCCAGTCGGCGTACGTGGTCCAGCCGCGATAGTCGACGGATCGGGCCGGCGCGGCTTCGGCGTCCGCGCCGCCGGTCGCCTCGGTGGCGCTCGCCTCGGCGCCTCTCGCCTCGGTGGCGGACGCGGCGGACGACGGTCCCCCCGCCACCGCGGCGGCGACCGCGGCGACGAGTACCGATCTGCGGGACGGCTGTTCGACTCGGCTCATGGCTCGGCTCATGGGACTGCTCATGGGACTGCTCATAAGTGGAGACTCCCGAGGGTCTGTGCGGTCCGTACGACTCTGTACAGCCCGGTGTCGCTCTGCGGCTGTTCGGCCACTATGAGGGGAGCCGAACGCGGCTTCCAGCAGGTGGGTCCGTGCCGCGCCCACCACCATCGGTCTGGCCCACCGACGGCGACGGCGCCCCGTAGACTCACCCGCCGTACCGAAGGACCGCCGCACCGCCGCACCGCCGCACCGCCGCACCGCCGCACCGCCGCACCGCCGCACCGCCGCACCGAAGCGAGGGACCACCGCACCGAAGGACCACCGCGTCGCCCGCCGTTCCATGGCCCTCGGCCCCGCACACCCCAGGATCCGTCATCCGTCAGCTCGCCTCCCGACTCCTCTGTCTGCCGCCGTCCTGCGGACCGGTGCGTCTGATCGGCGTCGACGGGCACGCCGGATCGGGGAAGTCCACCTTTGCCGGACTGCTGGCGGAGGCGCTGGACGGCGCCCCGGTGCTGCACCTCGACGACATCGCGTCCCACGACGAGCTGTTCTCATGGACCGGACGCCTGCTCTCCCAGGTGATCGAGCCCTTCGGCAACGGCGAGAGCGCGCACTACACGCCCTACGACTGGCATGCCCATCGCTTCGGCCCGCCCCGCAGCCTGCCCGCCGCCCCCGTCGTGCTGGTCGAGGGGGTCGGCGCCGGCCGCCGCGCCCTGCGGCCGCACCTGGCGTGCCTGCTGTGGATGGAGTTGCCGCCCGAGGAGTCCTGGGCACGCGGCCGGGCACGCGACGGAGAGGAGCAGCGCGCGTTCTGGGACGGGTGGGTTCCGGCCGAAGTCCGTCACTTCGCCGATGACCCGTCGCGACCGCACGCCGCCCTGCTGGTACGGCAGTTGAAGCAGAGGTACGAGGTACTGCCGGGGCCTGCGAAGGGTTCTGGTCCGGACCGCGATGTCACCCACCGTGAGGGACCACCCGCGATGTGGTGAACTCGTGAAGACCCTTGCGTTCGAACTTCGCCAAGTGCTCCAACTCTGCTTGACCGGCGGCCCGTACAGGACTTACGTTCTCAATGCGCGGCGATCGTGGCCGCCCCAGGACGCGAAGCCCCCGGTTGTTCCCCCGTGATCGGGGGCTTCGTTCTGTCCGGACCTGGCTCCGGGCCCCCTTTTCGGACCTGACGCGACGCGATCCGCTCACCCAGGGTCACCGCGCGGTATGCGCCCCGTCTGCTCCCACCCCCTCGAACGGCCTGTGCGGCGCCCTACGGCGAGCCCCTCTCCCGCAGGTACGATGCCCTCGGTGCGACCTGGACGGCTGCTGCGCGCACCTGGCAACTCCGGTCCGCGGCACAGCGGTTCGACCAAGGCAGCCGACGGGCGACGTCCGGCGGCATACCGACGGGGGCACGGTCTGTGGGGGACGTGATGGACTTCGGCACGCAGGGCCCCGAGGCTCCCGCCGACCTCGCCTGGCTTCGAGGCGTGGACGCCTACACCATGGGCGCCTATCCGCAGGCGGAGGAGGAGTTCCGCACCGCGGTGCGGATCGACCCCGGGATGGCCGACGGCTGGCTCGGGCTGCACGCGCTGCGCGTCGACACGACGACCGCACTGCTGCGGATGTTCCGCCACCGAGAACGGTTCGGGGAGCAGCGTTCACGGCACCGCCGCACCCTCAACTCCTGGTACTGGCTCGGCTGGTGGGTCCAACCGGTCCTGGAGAGCCCCCGCGATCTGCTGCTCGCCCACGCCTCGCACTGGCTCGACGGCCGCCATGTGCCCGAACTGGACCGGGCGCTCGCCGGGCTCCCGCCCGTCGACGCCGACCACCAGGTCCGCTTCCTGCACGCCTGTCGCGCGTACCTGGTCAAGGACTGGGAGCAGCTGGTCCGGTACACGGACTCGCTGCTCGACGACCCGCTGCTGTGCATCGAGGCCGGCCTGTTCGGCGGGATGGCCCGGGTACGCCTGGAGATGTACGGCCAGGCCGAGCCACTGCTCTCGGCGGCTCTGATGCGCTGCCGCAGCGAACAGCCGCAGCGCAAGGAGCTGCGGTACTGGCTGGCCCGGGCGCACGAGGGCACCGGCCGTTCGGCGGCCGCCCTCCCCCTGTACCGGGCGGTGCACCGCGTCGACGCCGCCTTCATGGACACCTCGGCGCGGCTCGCCGCGATCTCGGAGGGCGACGGATACGACGACACGGCGGATCTGGCGGCGATCACGCTCAGCGGGCTGGGGCAGGACACGGCGGACGGGCCGGACGGCTTCGATCCACTGTTCGGCACGGAGGGCCGCGACCTGCGGCTCGAGCCCTCGGATCCGCCGCCCGTCGTGCCCATGCCCTCGGTGACCGACCCGACGGTGCGCGAGAAGCACGTCGTGCGCTCGTCGCCACCGCTGCCGGCCGGTCCCACCGACCCCGCGTTACTCGAGGAAGCGCTCGCCGAGCTGGAGCGCATGGTGGGGCTGGAGCCGGTGAAACGCCAGGTCAAAGCGCTCTCGGCGCAGCTCAACATGGCGCGGCTGCGGACCGGTCAGGGCCTTCCGGTGCAGCCTCCGAAGCGGCACTTCGTGTTCTCCGGCCCCTCCGGCACCGGCAAGACCACGGTCGCCCGCATTCTCGGCCGCGTCTTCTACGCCCTCGGTCTGCTGGGCGGCGACCACCTGGTGGAGGCCCAGCGGGCCGACCTGGTCGGCGAGTACCTCGGCCAGACCGCCGTGAAGGCCAACGAACTGATCGACTCCGCCCTCGGCGGGGTGCTCTTCGTCGACGAGGCGTACTCGCTCTCGAACTCCGGCTACGGCAAGGGCGACGCCTACGGCGACGAGGCGTTGCAGGTGTTGCTGAAGCGGGCCGAGGACAACCGGGACCACCTGGTGGTGATCCTGGCCGGCTATCCGGAGGGCATGGACCGCCTTCTGGCAGCCAATCCCGGGCTGTCCTCCCGTTTCACGACCCGCGTCGACTTCCCCTCCTACCGTCCACTCGAACTCACCTCCATCGGAGAGGTGCTGGCCGCGGAGAACGGCGACGCGTGGGACGAGGAGGCGTTGGACGAGCTGCGCTCGATCGCCGGGCACGTGGTCGACCAGGGCTGGATCGACGAGCTCGGCAACGGGCGTTTCCTGCGAACCCTGTACGAGAAGAGCTGCGCCTACCGGGACCTGCGTCTGTCCGCCTATCCGGGCGCGCTGACCCGCGACGACCTGTCGACGCTGCGGCTGCCCGACCTGATGCAGGCATACGGAGAGGTGCTGTCGGGGCGGGGGCCGCAGGACCCGTCGGCCATCTGACGCATCCGACCTGCGCGCCCCGCAGGACCCGTCTGTCATCTGACCCTCCCACCCGCGCGCCCCGCACCGGCCTCCGGGCCCGCACCGGTGTGGATCGCGGCGCCGATGCCGGTCCGCCGGGACACGCGCACCCCTGGGCCCGGCACAGCTCGCCGTTCCCGGCGCGGCTCGCCGAGAGAGTGTGCACCGCCCGGTGGGCCTGACCGCCGCCACACGGGCCGCCAGGCCTGCCGGGCCGAACGGCCCACCGGTCGGAACGGCAACCGAACCGTTCGCCCCGCCCGCCGGACCGCCGCAGTCGTCGGCCCCGACGACTCGCCGCGTCGTGCCGACCACCCGGCCGCCACGGCCACCCGACGGCCGGCCCCGCCCGCGCCGACCGTCGGCCGCCCCGCCCGCCCGGCGGCCTGGCCGGGTCGAGGGGTCGGGCCGGCTCGCTCGCCGGCCTGGCCACCGGCTCGCACGGTCGCCGCCGCAAGCCGGACCGCGCCCTACCGGGCTGGGCCGGCGGGACGGCGGGTCGGCGGGTCGGCGGGTCGGCGGGTCGGCGGGTCGGCGGGTCGGCGGGCCCCGGTCAGCTCGCCAGTGCCTCCTCCGGTTCGTCGCTCGCCCTCGGCTCCGTCAGCCTCACTTCTGGAACCTCGCGGTGGGCGGGGTCGGTGACCTCGCCCACCAGCAGTTCCAGCACGTCCTCCAGAGCGACCAGGCCGAGGACCTTGCCGGAGGCGTCGGCGACCTGTGCCAGATGGGTCGCCGCCCGGCGCATCACGGTCAGCGCGTCGTCCAGCGGGAGTTCGGAGCGGAGCGTCGTCATGGGACGCCACAGCTGCTGCGGCACCGCCCGCTCGGAGTCCTCCTGGTCGAGGACGTCCTTCACATGCAGGTAGCCCATGAAGGCGCCGGTCTCCGCGGCCACGGGGAAGCGGGAGTAGCCGGTGCGGGCGGTCAGCTCGACGATCTCGCCCGGGGTGACCGCCGGACTGACCGTGACGAGGGACTCGCGCCGGAGCAGGACGTCGGTGACGGGACGGGAGCCGAGCTCGAGCGCGTCCTCCAGGCGCTCCTGCTCCTCCGGGCCGAGCAGACCGGCCTGGCCGGAGTCCTCCAGCAGACGGTTCAGCTGCTCGCTGGTGACCACGGCCTCCACCTCGTCCCTCGGCTCGACGTGGAAGAGCCGCAGGATGCCCCGGGCGCAGGCGCCGAGCGCGACCGTGATCGGCCGGCACAGCCGGGCGAACGCGACCAGGCCGGGGCTGAGCCACAGCGCGGTCTTCTCCGGCGCCGCCATGGCGAGGTTCTTCGGAACCATCTCGCCGATCACGAGATGGAAGAACACCACGGCCGCGAGGGCTATGACATAGCCCAGCGGATGGATCATCCCGTGCGGGAGGTGCACCCACTCGAACAACGGCTCGAGCAGCTCGGCGACGGTCGGCTCGGCGACCGCGCCCAGGGTGAGGGAGCAGACGGTGATGCCGAACTGGGCCGCCGCCATCATCTGCGGCAGGCGCTCCAGTCCGTAGAGGACCTGGCGGGCGCGCGCGGTGCCCAGCGGCTCGATCTGGCTGCGGCGGACGGAGACGAGCGCGAACTCGGCGCCGACGAAGAAGCCGTTGGCGAGCACGAGCAGCGCGGCGAAGACGAGTTGGAGGGCGCTCATCGGGCGACCTCCACGACCTGGCCGGTGCGCACCAGCCGGACCCGTTCGGCCCGGTAGTGGCCGACCCGGCGCACCGAGAGCCGCCAGCCGGGCAGCTCCGTCCGGTCTCCGACGGCGGGGATGCGTCCGAGCAGGTCGGCGACGAGGCCGGCGACCGTCTCGTACGGTCCCTCGGGGACCTCGAGTCCTATGCGCTGGAGGGTGTCGACCCGGCAGCTGCCGTCCACGTCCCAGGCGGGCCTGCCCTCCTCGGGCGGGGCGGCGGCGAGTTCGGGGGAATCCTGGCCGTCGTGCTCGTCGCGGACCTCGCCGACGATCTCCTCGACGATGTCCTCCAAGGTGACCACGCCGGCCGTGCCGCCGTACTCGTCGACGACGACGGCGATGGGCTGCTCGCTGCGCAGCCGGGCCAGCAGGGGCTGGACCGGCAGCGTCTCCGGGACCAGCAGGGCCGGGCGGGCGATACGGACGACCGGAGTGCGCAGCCGGTCGTGGACGGGGACCGCCAGGGCGTCCTTCAGATGGACCATGCCGACGATTTCGTCGATCTTCTCGCGGTAGACCGGGAACCGGGACAGACCGGTGGCCCGGGTCAGGTTCACGACGTCCTCCGCGGTGGCCGTGGACTGCAGGGAGCTGACCTTCACGCGCGGGGTCATGACGTGCTGCGCGGTCAGTTCGGCCAGCGAGAGGGTCCGTACGAAGAGGTCGGCCGTGTCCTGTTCGAGGGCGCCGGCCTGGGCCGAATGGCGGGCCAGGGAGACGAGCTCGCCGGGGGTCCGCGCGGAGGCCAGCTCGTCGGCGGGCTCGACGCCCAGGGCCCGTACCAGGCGGTTGGCGACGGTGTTGAGGGCGGCGATCACCGGCCGGAAGAGGCGGGCGAAGACGTGCTGCGGCCCCGCGACGAAACGCGCGACCTGCAACGGCTTGGACACCGCCCAGTTCTTGGGCACGAGTTCGCCGATCACCATCTGCACGGCGGACGCCAGCAGCATGCCGACGACGACGGCGACCCCGGAGACGGCGCCCTCGGGGACGCCGATCGCCGTGAACGGGCCGCTGAGCAGCTCCGCGAGCGCCGGTTCGGCGAGCATGCCGACGACGAGGGAGGTGATGGTGATGCCGAGCTGGGTGCCGGAGAGCTGGAAGGAGAGTTCCTTCAGCGACTCGACGACCGTGCCGGCTCGCCTGTCGCCCTCGGCGGCGGCCCGCTCCGCGTCCGGGCGCTCGACCGTGACAAGGCCGAACTCGGCGGCGACGAAGAAGCCGTTGGCGAGGATGAGCAGGAACGCGGCTGCCAGGAGCAGCAAGGGGGTGGTCATGATGCCGCCGCCTCCGAACCAGGTCGGGTGGGGGCGGCGCAGGTACTACAGGACGAACCGTCCATCGCCGGAGGGAGTCACTCCTCGGGTAGCAGGAACCCCCGTGAGCCCGGCAGGGCACAGCAGGGGCGGGGGCGCAAGGGTGCGCCTCCGTCACCAGATTAATCAAGACAGGGGGTTCTGCGGCAGGGCAGCGGGCCCCGAGTCAGCCCTGATCTTGCTCGGGGGGCGTCTCGGGGTCGTGGATCGTGCGGGCCTCGGCGAGCGCCCGGAGCGCCCGTGCGTCACTGATGGCCTGCTGCTTGTCGATGCCGGGCTGGATGCCGAGAGCGGGCAGGCTGGTGCCGTCGCTGAGGTTCAGGAACACCCACGGATCGCCCGGACGGAGGTTCACCTGGAGGATCTCCGCCCAGGCCAGACGCCTGGTGCCGGCGATGTTCACGACGGTGACGCCGGCGTCGTCGGCGATCACCCGCACCCGGGCGAGCCGGGCCAGCACCCAGAACACGAGGGCGCCGGTAAGGATGAAACTGAGCCGCTCGCCCGGACCGAGCTGCTCCAGCAGCATCGCGACGGCGGAGATGACGAGGAGGATCGCCACTCCGGCCGTGAGCAGCACCACACGGGTGCGGCCCGGCCGGAAGACGACGGGGAGCGCAGGCAGGTCGGACATGTTCCCGGCGGAGGTCAGAGGCGGCAGGCGTGGATGGCCGTGGTCAGGATGGCGCGGGCGCCGATGTCGTACAGGTCGTCCATGATCCGCTGCGCCTCCTTGGCGGGGACCATGGCGCGGACCGCGACCCAGCCCTCGTTGTGCAGCGGGGAGACGGTCGGCGACTCCAGGCCCGGGGTCAGCGCGACGGCCTTCTCGAGCTGCTCGACGCGGCAGTCGTAGTCCATCATCACGTACGTCCGGGCCACCAGGACGCCCTGCAGGCGGCGCAGGAACTGCTGCACCTTGGGCTCCTCGGCGTCCGCGCCGGTGCGGCGGATCACGATGGCCTCGGACTTCATGATGGGTTCGCCGAAGACCTCCAGACCCGCGTTGCGCAGCGAGGTGCCGGTCTCGACGACGTCGGCGATGACCTCGGCGACGCCCAGCTCGATCGCGGTCTCGACGGCGCCGTCGAGGTGGACGACGGACGCCTCGACGCCGTGGTCGGCGAGGTGGCCGGCCACGATGCCCTCGTAGGAGGTGGCGACCGTCTTGCCCTTGAGGTCCTCGACGCCGGTCGCCGCGCCGGGCTTGCCGGCGAAGCGGAAGGTGGAGCGGGCGAAGCCGAGCGGCAGGATCTCCTCGGCGTCGGCGCCTGAGTCGATCAGCAGGTCACGGCCGGTGATGCCGATGTCGAGGCGGCCGGAGGAGACGTAGATCGCGATGTCGCGGGGGCGGAGGTAGAAGAACTCCACCTCGTTGACCGGGTCGACGATGCGCAGTTCCTTGCTCTCCCGGCGCTGCTGGTAGCCGGCCTCATGCAGCATGTCCCCCGCAGGGCCGGACAGGGAACCCTTGTTGGGGACGGCGATGCGCAGCATGAGGTCGGCTTCCTTCGCGTGGAACGGAAAAGGGGCGGGTCGGCAATGCGGTTCTACAGGTGGGCGTAGACGTCGTCCAGCGAGATTCCGCGGGCGACCATCATCACCTGGACGTGGTAGAGCAGCTGCGAGATCTCCTCCGCAGCCGCCTCCTTGCCCTCGTACTCGGCGGCCATCCACACCTCGGCGGCCTCTTCGACGACCTTCTTGCCGATGGCATGGACGCCCTTCCCGACGAGTTCCGCGGTACGGGAAGTGGCGGGGTCGCCGCTGGCGGCCTTCTGCTGGAGCTCGGAGAAGAGCTCCTCGAACGTCTTCTTGGACATGGTGCTGCCCACCCTAGCCGTTCTCCCGGTCCGCCTACCGCCAGGGTTCGGATACTGAACGGAGGGTGGCCGCGGTCGCCACCGCCGCCGTCACCGCCTCGTGCCCCTTGTCCTCGTTGGAGCCTTCGATGCCGGCCCGGTCCAGGGCCTGCTCCTCGGTGTCGCAGGTGAGGACGCCCATGCCGACGGGCACGCCGGTCTCGACGGAGACCTGGGTGAGGCCCTGGACGACCCCTTGGCACACGTACTCGAAGTGCGGTGTGCCGCCTCGGATGACGACGCCGAGGGCGACGATCGCGTCGTAGCCCCGCCCGGCCAGCACCTTGGCCACCACCGGCAGTTCCCAGCTGCCGGGGACCCGCAGCAGGGTCGGCTCGTCGATGCCGAGGTCGTGCAGGGCGCGCAGCGCGCCGTCGACCAGACCGTCCATCACCTTCTCGTGCCACTGGGCCGCGATGACGGCGACCCTGAGGTCACCCACATTGCGTACGGACAGCTCCGGTGCGCCCTTGCCGCTCACGTTCTCGTCCCTCCTCGGTGCCGGTCGTGCTTACTGGTTGCCGCAGGGGGACACGGGGGCCGCGTCCAGCCAGGGCAGGTCGTGTCCCATCCGGTCCCGCTTGGTGCGCAGGTAGCGGATGTTGTGCTCGCCCGCCTGGACGGGCATCGGCTCGCGCTCGATGACCTCGATGCCGTGCCGGACGAGCGCCTCGCTCTTCTCCGGGTTGTTCGTCATGAGGCGGACGCCGCGCACGCCGAGGTCCTCGAGGATCTGCGCCCCGGCCCCGTAGTCGCGGGCGTCGGCGGGCAGGCCCAGCTCCAGGTTGGCGTCGAGGGTGTCGTGACCCTGTTCCTGGAGTTCGTAGGCCCTCAGCTTGGACAGCAGACCGATTCCCCGGCCCTCGTGTCCGCGCAGGTAGACCAGCACGCCCCGGCCCTCGCTCTGGATGCGCTCCAGGGATGCGTCGAGCTGGGGGCCGCAGTCGCAGCGCAGGGAGGCGAAGACGTCGCCGGTGAGGCATTCGGAGTGGACGCGGACCAGGACGTCCTCGCCGTCGCCGATCTCTCCGTGGACCAGGGCGACGTGCTCGACGCCGTCGACGGTGGAGCGGTAGCCGTACGCGGTGAACGTGCCGTGCACGGTGGGCAGTCGGGTCTCGGCCTCGCGGCGGACCGTCGGCTCGGCGCTGCGCCGGTAGGCGATCAGGTCCTCGATGGAGATGATCGTCAGGCCGTGCTTGCGGGCGAACGGGATCAGTTCGGGCAGGCGCAGCATCCGGCCGTCCTCGCCGGCGATCTCGACGATCGCGCCGGCCGGGCGCAGCCCCGCGAGACGGGCGAGGTCCACGGCGGCCTCGGTGTGGCCGTTGCGGGTCAGCACGCCGCCGGGCTGGGCGCGCAGCGGGAAGACGTGGCCGGGGCGCACGAAGTCGGCCGGTCCGGCTTCGCCGCTCGCCAGCAGCCGGAGCGTGGCGGCGCGGTCGGCGGCGGAGATGCCGGTGGTGACACCGTGGGCTGCAGAGGCGTCCACCGAGACCGTGAACGCGGTGGTCATCGACTCGGTGTTGTCGTCGACCATCTGCGGGAGCTTCAGGCGCTCCAGCTCGTCGCTCTCCATGGGGGCGCAGATCAGGCCGCGGCACTCGCTCATCATGAAGGCGACGATCTCGGGCGTCACCTTCTCGGCGGCGACGACGAGGTCGCCCTCGTTCTCGCGGTCCTCGTCGTCGACGACCACGATGGGGCGGCCGGCCGCGATGTCGGCGACGGCCTGCTCCACGGGGTCGAGGCTGAGGTCTTCCAGGCCTTCGGTGCTGTACAGGATCGGTGCCGTGCTCATGCCGGCGCTCCTTCCAGAGCGGGTTGCGAGGCCTTGCGGGACCGCAGCCACCAGTCGCGCATGCCCCACAGGACGAGCGCGCCGTAAATGACGTAGACGAAGCCGGAGAAGGCGTAGCCGTTGGCGAAGTTGAGGGGGACGCCGACGACGTCGACGAGGAGCCAGGCGATCCAGAACTCGACCATGCCGCGCGCCTGGGCGTACATGGCGACGATGGTGCCGACGAAGATGTAGGCGTCCGGCCAGGGGTCCCAGGACAGGGACGGGTTGGCCTTGAAGAGGAGCGCGACGGCGACCGTGCCCGCCGCGGCGGCGCCGATCATGACCGCGCGCTCGGGCCAGGTGGCGAAGCGGGGGGTGATCTGGCCGTCCGCGGACCGCCCCTTGCTGCGGTTCCACTGCCACCAGCCGTACAGGGCGACGACCATGACGACGACCTGTTTGCCTGCGCTGCCGGCGAGGTGGCCGTAGAAGGCCACGAAGAGGACGAGCCCGGAGAGGAACTGCACCGGCCAGGTGAGCAGCGAGCGACGCCAGCCGAGGGCGAGGGTGATCAGGCCGAGGATGTTCCCGATCATGTCCGACCAGATGATGTGCTGGTCGAACGCGACGAACGCTTCGGAGTTCAGCCAGTTCACTTGCCCGCTCCCTGCTGCGTGGTGGCCAGCAGACGCTCGACGTACTTGGCGACGATGTCGACCTCGAGGTTGACCGGGTCGCCGGGCTGCTTGAGGCCGAGCGTGGTCAGCGCGAGGGTGGTGGGGATGAGGCTGACGGTGAAGTAGTCCGGGCCGGCCTCGACGACCGTGAGGCTGATGCCGTCGACGGTGACGGAGCCCTTCTCCACGACGTACCGGGCGAGTTCGGCCGGGAGGGAGACCTTGACGATCTCCCAGTTCTCGGACGGCCTGCGCTCCAGCACGGCGCCGGTGCCGTCGACGTGTCCCTGCACGATGTGGCCGCCGAGACGTGCGCCGACGGCGGTGGGGCGTTCGAGGTTGACCCGGGAGCCGACGGCGAGTGCGCCGAGGCTGGATCGGTTCAGGGTCTCCGCCATGACGTCGGCGGTGAACTCGTCGCCCTCGTGCTCGACGACGGTGAGACAGACCCCGTTCACGGCGATGGAGTCGCCGTGCTTCGCGCCGTCGGTGACGACGGGGCCGCGCAGCCGGAAGCGGGAGGCGTCGCCGAGACTCTCGACGGCGGTGACCTCACCCAGCTCTTCGACGATTCCGGTGAACACTTCCCGGGTCCTCCTGCCTCATAGGGCACGGACTCCGGGGCCTGTCGATGACGACAGCAGGTACGGGCAGCGGCACCGGGACGACGCCGGACAGACTCGTCCAATGACGAGTACATATACGACGACGCGCACGAATGCCCGCCCGCCGCGCACTGCCTCCCATCCGGACTTTAACCGTCGGTCCAGGAATTTCACCTGGTCAACCGGCCGCTGGAAGCGGACGGGTCGCGGACTGTAACCGCCGGTTCGGACTTTCACCGACCCCGGAGTGCGCTGCTTTTGGTACAGAGTCAGTCTGCCACGGCCGACAGGCGTCCATACAGGTGAAGGATGTGGGTTGGCTCACAGGACGCCCTCTCCCCAGACCAACACCCCATTGGTCCATACCTATTGACGGACTGGTCTAGTCCTTTTTAGGCTCGAGCCGTGCGGCCCGGCGGCGGTGACGACGGCCCTTGCCCGCCGCCGGGCCTCCTCGCACGGCCGGCCGCCCGCTCTGCCAGGGTGTCCCCATGGAGCAGGGTGAACCCAGGCCGGCCGCCGGCGCCGACGAGTTCGAGGCCCACCGGTCCCGGCTGTTCGGACTGGCCTACCGGATGCTGGGCGCGGCCCACGAGGCCGAGGACGCGGTGCAGGACGCCTACCTGCGGTTCAGCGGAGCCGACCGTGCCGGCATCGCGCACCCCGCGGCCTGGCTGGCGAAGACCGTCACTCGCCTGTGCCTGAACCGGCTCACCTCGGCGCGCGCCCGGCGCGAGACGTACGTCGGCGAATGGCTGCCGGAACCGGTCCTCACCTCGGACGGCACGCTCGATCCCCTGGAGTCCGCGCAGCAGCGCGAGGCGGTGTCACTGGCGATGCTGATGCTGCTCGAGACGCTCACCCCGCAGGAGCGGGCGGTGTACGTGCTGCGGGAGGCGTTCGCCTACCCGCACCGGGAGACGGCCGAGGTCCTCGACCTGAGCGAGGCCCATTGCCGCCAGCTGCACCGGCGGGCGGTGCAACGGGTGGCGGCGGCACGCCCGCGCTTCGAGGCCGCGCCCGCTCGCCGGGCGGAGCTCGTCGCCTCGTTCGTGAGGGCTGCGCGGGACGGCGACCTGGGGGCACTGGAGAAGGTGCTCGCCGCCGACGTCGAGTGGTGGAGCGACGGCGGAGGACGGGTGAGGACGGCTCTGCGGCCGATCCTGGGCCGCGAGAAGGTGCTGCGCTTCCTGGACGCCGGGTTCCGGACGTTCGCGGCAGGCTTCTCGCTGACGGCCGTCGAGCTCAACGCCGCACCGGGCGCACTGGTCCACGACGACGGCGCCCTGATCGCCACGCTCGGCTTCGAAGGCGGGGACGAGATCACAGCGGTGCAGGTCATGCTGAACCCGGACAAACTTGACTTTGTGGGCCGCCAGCTCAGCCGGATGTAGCGCCGGTCGCCGCGTTCGCGCCGCCGCTGTCACATTCCGCGGGGGCTGCCCGGTCTGCGCTGCCGGAGGACGTTCCGGCAGGGAGCGTCCGCTGTCCGGAGGGACTGAACAGCATGAGCACGATCCTGGTGACCGGCGGGACCGGAACCCTCGGCAGGCTCGTCGTGGAACGGCTGCGAGCGGGCGGGCACGAGGTGCGGGTGCTCAGCCGGCACGCCGAACCGTACGCCGTCGACCTGCGCGAGGGCGGACCCGCCCTGGACGCGGCCGTGACGGGCGTGGACACGGTCGTGCACTGCGCCAGCTCGCCGCGCGGCGGCGACGAGCGGGCGACCGCACGCCTGATCGCCGCGGCCCGCCGGGCCGGGGTGACACACCTGGTGTACATCTCGATCGTCGGCGTGGACCAAGTGCCGTACCCCTACTACCGGGCGAAGCTCGCCGTGGAGAAGCTCGTGGCGGAGTCCGGGCTCGGCTGGACGGTGCTGCGCGCGACGCAGTTCCACGATCTGCTGGTCCAGGCGCTCCAGGCGCTCGCCAAGGTCCCGGTGCTGCTGCTGCCCGCCCAGGTGAGCGACCAGCCGGTGGAGGTGGCGGAGGTCGCCGACCGGCTCACCGAGCTGGCCGTCGGCGCGCCGGCCGGGCGGGTCGACGACATGGGCGGCCCCGAGGTGCGCACGGCCGAGTCGCTGGCCCGCGCGTACCTGAAGGCGAGCGGCAGGCGGTGCGCGGTGGTGAACGTGCCGCTGTGGGGCGCGGCCTACCGGGGCTTCCGCTCCGGGGGCCATCTGGCCCCGGAACGGGCGGTGGGCAGGGGCACCTTCGAGGACTACCTGGCCACCCGCGTCCGGCGCTAGTCGTGTTTCGAAAGTCCCGTCTGCCCTTCGGGCAGACGACGCTACCTTCGAAGCACGCCCTAGTGGTGTCGTGACCGGAAAGGTCTGCCGGTGAACTCTCCGGTCACGGCACCAGAACCCGGGGCATCTCGGGGCTGCCGGCCGCCGCCGTCGCGAAGAGGTCCTCCTGGGCGGATTCGCGGGCGGTGAGCAGCGCCCCGCGCAGCACCGCGCCGCCGCCCAGCACGCCGGGTCGCACCTCGGTGGGCAGTGGGGCCATGTGCCGCAGCCGCCGCGCCACCCGGTCGGCCAGGACCTTCCCGCCCGCCTGTCCGACCTCGCCGCCGAGCACCACACAGCCCGGGTCGAGGACGGCGACGACGGAGGCCGCGCCGAGGGCCAGCCGGTCGGCGAGGGCATCGAGGAAACGCGCGGCGGCGACACGCCGCCCGGATGCCTCGCCTGCCGCCCCGGCCGCCACGAACGCCCCGGCTGCCCCGGGTGCCGCCTCGCCCACCGCGAATCCCGCTTCCCGCGCCGAGGGCTCCAAGGGCTCCGGTTCCCCGGCGTGCTCCCCTTCCGTGCCGCGCACCACCGCCACCGCTTCCCGCACCAGGGCCGCGGCCACCGGTTCCTCGGTGTGCGGTCCCGGCGTCAGGCCGAACGTCGCCGCCAGGCCGGTGATCGCCGCGGAGCCGGCCAGGGAGTGGAAGCCGCCCTCGCAGTCGGTCGCCGAGGGCAGTCCGCTCGTGCCGGGGACCGGCAGGAAACCGATCTCGCCGGCGCCGCCGGAGGCGCCCCGGCGCAGGGCTCCGTCCAGGACAACGGCCGCGCCGGTGCCGTGGCCCAGCCACAGCAGGACGAACGTGTCGCGGTCGTGGGCCGCGCCCTCGCGCTGCTCGGCCAGGGCGGCCAGGTTGGTCTCGTTCTCGATGTGCGCGCGGGCCCGCGGGAACCGTTGCTGGAGGGCGGCGACCAGACGGCGGTGCCACTCGGGCAGACCGCTGGAGTCGCGCAGTTCCCCGCTCGCGGGGTCGATCAGTCCGGGCGCGCCGATGCCCAGGGTGTGCAGCCGGTCGGCGCCCGCCTCCTTCACCACGCGCTCGACCAGCGCGACGGCCCGTTCCACGGCCGTTCCGGTGCCCGTGTCGCCGCCGATCGGCACCGAGGCCTCCGCGAGCACCCGGCCCACCAGGTCCGAGACCAGTACGGCGACCCCCTCCGTCCGCACGTCCAGCGCGGCCAGCTGCGCGCGGTCGGCGACGATGCCGTAGAGCTTGGCGTTGGGCCCGCGGCGCTGCTCGCCGGCCTCCCCGACCACGTGGATGAGCCCGGCGGCGGCGAGGCGTTCGACGAGGTCGGCCACCGTGGGACGGGACAGGCCGGTGAGCTGTTTCAACTGCCCCGCCGTCAACGGGCCTTCGTGTTGCAGCAGCCGCAGGGCGAGCCGGTCGTTGATGGCCCGGGCGGTGCTCGGGGTTGCGGGCATGGCGGGAATCCTCCCACGGTCGAGGGGGACCCGGTCGGCGGACCGGCCGGAGACGCCCTCTATTTATCAGGCAGGGTTCCTGATAGTTTACGTCGGCGGTGCGCGGACGCCGCCGAGGGAGCCGGGAGGGCGGGAGAATGAGCGGAGCGGACGACGTGGTCGGCACACCGGCGAAGGCGCGACACGCCCGGTACGCCGTGGCGGCCGTGTTCACCGTGCACGGCGCCGTCACGGGCTCCTTCGCCACCCGGGTGCCCTGGATCCAGGACCACGCCGACGTCTCCACCGGCCTGCTGGGGTTCGCGCTGGCCTTCACCGCGTTCGGCGCGGCCTGCGCGATGCCGCTGGCCGGCTCGGTCACCCACCGCTTCGGCAGCCGTGCGGCCCTGCGCGGGCTGCTCGCGCTGTGGACGCTGTCGCTCGTCCTGCCCGCCCTCGCCCCGAACCTGCCGACGCTGTGCCTGGCGATGTTCACCTACGGCGCGGCCGCCGGCATGGCGGACGTGGCGATGAACGCCCTCGGGGTGGAGGTGGAACGGCTGCTCGGAAAGTCGATCATGTCCGGGCTGCACGGCATGTGGAGCGCGGGCGCGCTGATCGGCTCGGCCGGCGGAACCCTCGCGGCCCACCTCGGCGTGGACGCCCGCGTGCACCACGCGCTGGCCGCGGCCGTTCTCACCGTGCTCGGGCTGCTGGCCTGTCAGTGGGTGCTGGACCTCCGGCCGGCCGCGGACGAGGAGCCGCCCCCGCGGTTCGCGCTGCCGCCCCGCCCGGCGCTGCTGATCGGCGCGGTCGGCTTCTGCGCGGTGTTCGCGGAGGGCGCGAGCCTCGACTGGTCGGCGGTGTACCTGCGCGACCGGCTCGCGTCGTCGGCCGGGGTCGCGGCGGCCTGCACGACCGGCTTCATGCTCACGATGGCGGTGGCGCGTATCGCGGGAGACGCGGTGGTCGACCGGTTCGGCGCGGTGCGCACCGTACGGGCCGGCGGCGTGCTGGCCGCGCTCGGCGGGCTGCTGATCGTCGTCGCGGGGCATCCGGCGGTGGCCATCGGCGGGTTCGGGCTGATGGGGCTCGGCATCGCGGTCGTCGTGCCCTTGTGCTTCGCCGCCGCCGGCCACAGCGGGCCGAACCCCAGTCAGGCCATCGCGGGCGTCGCGACGATCACCTACACCTCCGGGCTGATCGCCCCGAGCCTGATCGGCGGCGTCGCCCAGGCGACCAGCCTGATGGTGTCGTTCGTCGTGGTGACCTTGCTGGCGTGCGGGCTCGTGGCCTTCGCCGGCGTGCTGCGCGGCGGGGAGCGGACGGGCGCGAAGGTCAGTCCGCGGGCCGCAGCAGTGCCCGACCCCCGGCCCTGAAGGTCTCGCTCCAGGGCGCGGGCCGCATGGTCCTCGCGTCCAGCCGGACGAGGACCCGGGCGCCCCGCGCGTACGTGAGCGTCCCGTCCGTCGAGCAGAAGCGGAAGCCGTAGGTCAGGCCGGTGGTGCCGAGCCGCTCCAGCCACAGGTGCACGGCGTACGCGCCGGGCCTGGTGACCGGCGCCTCGTAGCTGATGCGGAGTTCCCTGACGGCGTTGCAGGCGTCGCCGGCCGCCTCCCAGTCTCCCTCGAAGCGCACGCCGTACTCCTGCCACAGTTCGGTCCAGGCGCGCTCGACCATCAGCGGGTAGCGGGCGTTGTGGAGCAGTCCGAGCGCATCCAGGTCGTCGAAGTGGACGGTGACCGGGACGAGGCGGCCGTACGACACGGCAGGGGCGAACGGGGCTTCGGCGGTCACGGCGGGGCTCCTGTGCAGATGACGGGACGATCCCCATCGTATGCGCCGCCTAAGCGGGCGCTCACCCTCCCCCTGGCGATCGCCCCGTCAGCCCCTCGGCTGCGGATCCACGGGCGAATGATCAGGACACCCGCCCCCGTAAGGAAGCGAAACCGCACCATGGATCTCGGCATCCGCTGGAAACTGCGCGCCTTCTCGCCCGCCCACCTCAGGACCCGGCGGCCACTGCGGGACGAGGGCGCCGGCAGCTACGACGACGCCAGCTCATAGGCGTACTCGGGGCTGAACTCGCCCGCCGCCCCCCTGCAGCCGTCCGACTCCCCCGGCAGCTTCACCCACAGATAGGCGTCGATCCGGGCCTGGCCGGTGTCGAAGGTGGGCGCCCTGCCGATCCTGCGGCCGGCCGGATCGCACCACTCGCCGTCGGCCGGCGCGCCGTTGCCGTTGCGGCTCGTGTCGATGACGGCGCCCAGGCCCGCCGGACCGCCCAGCGCGTCCAGCACCCGGCGCGCGTAGGCGGTCTCGTCGGCGGTGCCGCGGAAGTTGGAGACATTGCTGAAGATCCCGTCGGAGGACGCGGCGGAGGCGGCGCCGGCCTGCTTCAGCAGCGCGGCCTGCTCCGCCGGCGGGTTCCAGTGGGAGTGGCCGGCGTCGTAGTAGACACGGGCCGCCGGGTTCGCCGCCTTCAGCACGCGCCCCGCGCGGGCCAGGGCGGCGAAGCGGCCGGCGCGCGCGCCCGCGTCGAGACAGTCGGCCTGGGCGATCGAGTCCGGCTCCAGGACGACGACCACCTCACCGGAGCCGAGCCCGGCGGCGAACCGGTCGATCCAGCCGTCGTAGGCGTCGACGTCGGGCGCTCCGCCCTCGGAGGCGCCGCCGCAGTCCCGGTCCGGGATCGCGTACGCCACGAGGACGGGGACCCGGCCCTGGGCGGCGGCGCCCGAGGTGACCGCGCGGACCCGTGCGGCGATCGTGCCGGGCGCGTAGTCGGCGAACCACACCGCGGCCGGCC
The DNA here is from genome assembly GCF_052543235.1 of Streptomyces sp. SAS_272. Lineage (NCBI taxonomy): Bacteria > Bacillati > Actinomycetota > Actinomycetes > Kitasatosporales > Streptomycetaceae > Streptomyces > Streptomyces sp. SAS_272. Next base: position 64,943 of record NZ_JBMNDR010000023.1, read on the forward strand.
GGTCGGCGATACGGGATTCGATCACGGAGGTGCGCGGGTCGGCCGGATGGGCGCGGACCCAGTCGAGGACCTGGGACTCGGAGTGCCGGTACAGGCTCGTGGACGCGGCCGCCGTCCGCGGCTTGCGCACGGCGCGGCGGCCGGCCGAGGGGGTCGGCGTCGCGGGAGGCGACACGGTCGAGGAAGCCGCCGAGGGGGACGGGGACGGCGGAGGGGAGGGGGACAGCAGCGTCGCGCCGGCACGAGGCCGGACGCCGTCTGCGTCGCGGCCCTGACCTCGCTCGTCGCCGTCGCCGAGCGCGGTCACCATCCCGGCCGCGGCGCCGAGGGCGACCACGACCGAGGCGACGAGGACCATGGCGCTGCGCCGCCCGGCCCGTCGCTCACGTACCTCTGACACCGTGCTGTTCCCCTCCCGAGCGACGGGTCCGTTCCCCCGTTCCGGGGAAGCGTCGGGCTCGCCGGCACGCGGGCCAGCCTAGAACTGCCACCCTGCCCCCATGCCGCAATCGGAACAGTTCACCGCTCCCGTCGACGCGGGAGTGCGCCCGGCCGACCCGCGCCTGGACGGCGTGCTCGCCCGGATGCGCGCCCTCGACGCGGCCCTGCCTCCGCGCGACGGGGTCGCGGTCTTCAACCGTGTCTACCTCGCCGTGACCGAGGAGGTCGGCCGGCGCATCGACCGGGGCCGCTTCCCCGACCCGCACGCCGCGATCACGCTGGACGTACGGTTCGCCGAGCGTTACCTGGACGCGGTGGATCCGGTGCCCGGCGACCGGCGTCCGCCCGCCTGCTGGCGCCCGCTGCTGCAGTTCCGCCGTCACCCCGGCGTACGTCCGCTGCAGTTCGCGCTCGCGGGCATCAACGCGCACATCGGGCACGACCTCGCGCTCGCCGTCGTGGACGCCTGTCGTAGCCTCGGCTGCGAACCGTCCGAGCTGGAGGACGAGTTCGACCGCGTGGGCGATCTCCTCGTCTCGCTGGAGGAGCGACTCCGCGAAGAGCTGATGCCGGGTCCCGATCTTCTGCAGATCGCCGATCCGCTCACCCATCTGCTCGGGGCCTGGAGCCTGGAGCGCGCCCGGGACGCCACCTGGACGGCGGCCCGGCCGCTGTGGGCGCTGCGCCGGCTCCCCGACGTGGCCGTGGAGTTCACCGAGCGCCTCGACACGGCCGTCGGCTTCGCGGGACGGATGATGCTCACCCCGCTGTGACGCGCGCCGGGGCGCGGCGCGCCGATGGGCGACTCAGTCCTCCGGGAGCTCCACGGGCGCGATCTCGTCGTACACGTCGCCCGGGCCCGGGTTGGTGGCGTCGGTCGCCCCGCCGAAGTGGCGCATGACGCCCCAGACGGCGTTGAGCGCGGTCTGCACGGCGCCCTCGGCCCAGCCGGCCGTCCAGGAGATGTCGTCTCCGGCGAGGAAGACGCCCCGCTTGTCCTCGGGCAGCCGGTCCTGCATGAAGTGGGTGAACAGGCGCCGCTGGTAGCGGTAGTGGCCGGGGAGGTTGGCCTTGAACGCGCCCATGAAGTAGGGCTCGTTCTCCCAGGACACCGTCACGGGGTTGCCGATGACGTGCTTCCTGATGTCGACGTTCGGGTAGATCTCGCCGAGCGACTTCAGCATGACCTCCATCCGCTCGTTCGCGGACAGCGGCAGCCACTTCAGGCTGTCGTCGCACCAGGTGTACGAGAGGCAGATGACCGCGGGCCGGTCGGGGCCGTCGTCGAGCAGGTACGTCCCGCGTGTCATGCGGTCGGTGAGCGTCATCGACATGACGTCCCGGCCGGTGGTCTCGTCCTTGTCGAGCCAGAACGGCCGGTCGACGGGCACGAACAGCTTGCTGGACTCCATGTAATGGGTGCGCTCGATCGCGGTCCAGTGGTCGATCGGGAAGAGCGAGTCGTCGCAGGCGATCTTCGACAGCAGCATCCAGGACTGGGCGGTGAAGACCGCCGCCCGGTAGGTGCGGATGTCGCCGTTCGCGTCGGTCACGGTGATCCGGTCACCCGCGGTGCGGTGCAGCCGGGTCACGGCGGGTCGCGGCTCGCCGCCCTCGTGCAGGGAGCTGAGCGAGGTGCCGTACGGCCAGTGGACGATCTTCTCCGGTTCGCGCTCCCACAGGCGCAGCGGCAGCTGCTGGGAGCCGCCGACGATGCCGCGGTGGTGGTCGTCGGCCTCGGTGTAGACGACGCGCAGGATCTCCAGGATGGAGTTGGGGAAGTCGGTGTCCCAGCCGCCGGTGCCGAAGCCGACCTGGCCGAAGATCTCCCGGTGCCGGAAGGACCTGAAGGCCTCGGAGTCGCAGAGGAAGCCGTAGAAGGTCTGGTTGTCGAACTTCTCGACGAGCTCGGCCCAGATCTCGCGGATGCGCGGCACGTCCCGCTCGCGCATGGCCCGGTTCATGTCGGAGAAGTCGGCGCCCTCTTCGAGGCAGGTGTTCCAGGCGGCGGCGACGTCGCGGTAGACCTGCGGCAGGTCGTCGATCGTCTCGGCGTAGTGGGACTCGCCCTTGAGGTCGACGACCGTCGAAGGGGTGGCCTCCGCGAGGGGGTTGGGGAACGGCCGGGTCTCCAGCCCCACCAGGTCGATGTAGTGCTGGAGCGCCGTCGAGGACGGCGGGAAGCGCATCGCGCCCATCTCGGCGGTGAGCGAGGGGTCGCAGCCCTCGAAGCCGACGGTGCGCAGCCGTCCGCCGATCCGGTCGGCCTCGTAGACGACCGGCTTGAGCCCCATCTTCATCAGCTCGTACGCGGCCACGATGCCGGACAGCCCACCGCCGATGACCGCGACCTCGGCGCCGTGCTCGGTCGCCGGGATCTGGCCGAGGCCCGCCGGATGGGCGAGGAAGTCGTCGTAGGCGTACGGGAAGTCCGGGCCGAACATGGTGATCGGCGGCTGCTGCTCGTCTGCGTGCTCGACGGCGTTGGGCACGGTGGACGTCATGGGGTGCGGACTCCTTGCGGCAATGATGAGCTGGGGGTGTGCGGCGTTCGGCGTTGCGGCGATCAGACCAGGGACCCGTAGAGAGCGGGGCGGCGGTCCCGCAGGTAGGGGTTCGCCTCACGGGAGGCGGCCAGGGCGACCGGGTCGGCGTCGGCGAAGACCAGTTCCTCGGCGCGGCCCGCGCGCGCCCGGGCGACGCCGTCGGGACCCGCCAGGGTGGAGAGTCCGACGAACTCGAACTCCCCTTCCCGGCCGACCCGGTTGACGTAGGCGACGTACATCTGGTTCTCGAAGGCGCGCACCGGGATCATCGACTCGGCGACGAACTGGAAGGGATGCATCTGCGCGGTCGGCACCACGAGCAGATCGGTGCCGGCGAGCGCGTGCGCCCGCACGTTCTCCGGGAACTCGACGTCGTAGCAGATCAGGAGACCGACGGTGAAGCCGTTCAGCTCGGCCTGGACGACGGGCCGCCCGCCCTCGGTGAACTGCTCGCGCTCGAAGCAGCCGAAGAGGTGGGTCTTGCGGTAGTTCGCGAGGCGGCCGCCGTCGGCGCAGACCAGCTGGACCGCGTTGTACACGGCCTCGCCGGAGCGCTCCGGATAGCCGTAGGCGATCGCGATCCCGTGCCGCGCGGCGGTCTCGGCGACGGCGTCCGCGGAATCGCCGTCGGCGGGCTCGGCGAGGCGGGCGACGTCGTCGCCGATGGCGTACCCGGTGAGGAACATCTCCGGCGTGACGAGCAGCCCGGCGCCCGTGGCGGCGGCCCGGTCCGCGGCCTCGTCGAGGACCTTGAGGTTCTCGACGACGGAGCCGGGGCGGCCGGAGCTCTGGAGCAGGGCGGTGCGCATGCGTGATCCTCACCGGGCGAAAGGGTGGTTGTGGGGGCCACCTAGACGGTACGGGCGGCCGCGCGGGCCGGACAAGGAGGAGCCGTTGCGCGACGGTGAGCGGTTCGTTGCGTGCGTGACGGGTGGGACGGCGATTCGTTGCGCGCCGCCCCTCGCGCTCTCCTCTCACCCGGCCCCCGCAGGTCAAGCGCTCACTCCCCGCTCCCCCGGCCGCGCGTCACCCCGCCTGCCCGCGTGTCCCGGCGGCCCCGGCGGCCCCGCGGTTGTGCACTCGCCCTCTTCCGCCGCCGGCCCACCGCCAGGGCTGTGACCAGGTACGGCAGCGCGCACAGGGCGAACACGACGCCGTGCGGGAACCGCGCGCCCAGGACGCCGTACACGCCGTACACCGCGACGGTCACCAGCTCGGTGCCCAGGCCGGCGATCGAGGTGAGGGTGGCCCGAGCGCCGCCCTCGATGCGCTGCTGGAGCCGGACGTCGGCCACGACGGTCACCGCCTGGAAGCCGCCGAAGGCGAGGCCGACGAGGGCGATGCCGGCCTGCGCCCCGGTCAGCGCACCGGCCGCGAGGGCGAGCGCGGCGCCCGCGAGGAGCACGCCCAGGCCGGTGCGGCCGAGGCGCTCGACCGCACCGGCCAGCAGGCTGCCCGCCGTCACCCCGGCCCAGATCATCATGAGCAGGTACGGGACCGCCGCGTCCGCCGCCCCGGTCTCCCTGACCAGCAGCGGGGTGTACTCGTCGAGCGCGCCCCACACCGCTGTGACGGCGGGGACGAGCAGCAGCGCGCCGAGAAGGGGACGGTCCCTGCGCAGTCCGGCCAGTCGGGAGAGTCCGGTGCGCAGCGTCCGGGCCCGGTCCTCGTCGCCCTCGCCCTCGCCCTGGCCGGCGTCCGCGCCACGGACCTCGTCCGCGCCGCCGCCGGGCGACCCAGCGCCGCCGTCGCTCCCGGCGGACGCCGGGGTGCGGTGCTCCGGGAAGCAGGCCGCCGTCACGGCGCAGAGCAGGCACGCCAGCACGCTGGCCGCGCCGACGGCGGGGTATCCGCCGGCCGTGAAGACCGGCCCGGCCAGCCCAGTGGCCGCCATCACAGCTCCCTGGCCGAGGGCGTGCGCGCGCCCCATGCCTCCGGCGTACCGGTCGGCGGCGCCGGCCCGGTCCAGCTCCTCGTAGACCAGTGCCTCCAGCGCGCCGGAGCCCAGCGCGCCACGGGCGCCCCACAGGACGAAGCCGGCCGCGAAGGCCCAGTACGACGGGAACAGCACCCACAGCGCGAAGCCGGCCGCGCCCAGCAGGGGGCCGGTCCACAGCAGCAGCCGTCGGGAGACGGCGTCCGCCCAGGCGCCCGAGGGCACCTCGAGCAGGACGCCGGTCAGCGACCACAGCACGAAGAGGGAGGAGATCTCCCCGACGGACAGCCCGGCGTCCGCGAACAGCAGCGCGTACACCGGGTACAGGAGCACGAACTCGTCGAGGAACGCGTACGCGTAGAGCGTGGCGGTCAGTCGACGGACGTCGGAGCCGGTTGTGGATCAATGTCGCCAGGTCATGTCATCGATGGTAGGCGGTTCACGTCCCCTCGCCCACCGGTTTGTCCGAGACCGCCGAGGGGGTGATCGCGAACGTGGTGATCACCGCGGCGTGGTCGGAGGGCCAGTCGTTGTCCCCGACGTCCGGACACGGCCGGTTGCCGCCGGTCACCAGGGTCCGCGAGTCGAGCACCCGCAGGCCCCGGTGGAGCACGAAGTCGATCCGGTCCTGCGGTTCGGGTCGGCCGCTGCCGTCCTCGTGCTCGGCGTGCACCGGGGACCAGGTGTGACCGGGCTCCCGCACGGGGTCGGGGTGCGCCTCGCGGTAGGAGTCGGCGAAGCCCGCCTCCTCGGCGGCCCTCGTCACCGGCCACCCGGCGTCCGGCCGGTCCAGGTGCGAGGGGCAGTTGAAGTCGCCGACGAGGACGACGGGCAGGTCGGGGCCCTCTGCGATCCGGCGCAGGGCGTCCCCCAGCTGCGCGAGCCGGCCCTCCTCGTGGGCCGTCAGGGCGTCCGCGTGGAGCCCGTCGAAGGCGGCCTCGTAGGGCCCGTAGGGCGCGCAGTCCAGGTGGACCGTCCACACGTCCACCTCGCCGCCCGGGACGCGGATCCGGGCGCCCGCCGCTCCGTAGAAGCCCACGTCCGGGTCGCCGAGGCCGGCCGTGATCGGGTGGCGGCTGATGATCCCCAGGTTCTCCCCGGCCCGGTGGTGATGCCAGCCGAGGGCTTCGGCGAGCTCCTCGGCGGCGCTGCCGTACGTCTCCTGGAGCCCGACCACGTCCACACCGGCCTCGGTGAGGATCTTGAGCTGCTTGGCCCGGTGGTCGCGGACCTTGGTTCCCCCGTGCCAGAGGTTCCACGTCATGACGCGCAGCCGGTACGGCAGCAGGGCGCGCAGCCGTTCAGGCGTGACGCCGTCCAGGCCGGCCACGACGGTCCGGCCGGGGGCCGGCGCGATCGGCGCGAGCGAGGGCACCGCCAGCACCGCGCAGCCGGCCGCCTCGGCGGAGGCCACCCCGGTCTCGGTGTCCTCGACGGCCACGCAGGCGGCGGGGTCGACGCCGAGGGCGCGGCAGGCCTCGAGGTAGGGGTCGGGGGCGGGTTTGGTGTGCTCGGTGTCGTCGGCGGTGACGGTGACGGCGAACCGGCCCGCGCCGAGCGCGTCGAGCACGAGGTCGGCGACCGCCCGGGGCGACGCGGTCACCAGCGCCGTCGGCACGCGCTCCCGGGCCAGGGCGTCGAGCAGGGCGAGCGCGCCGGGGCGCGGCACGATGCCGGCGCGGACGCGGTCCGCGAACTCGCGGTGCAGCGCCTCGGCGAGGCCCGCCGCCGGCCGTCCGGCGCCGGCGGCCAGCCAGTGGGCGGTGTGCTCGACGGGGCGGCCGAGCACCTCCGGCCGGTCCGCCTCGGTCAGCCGCCGTCCGGCGACCCGTTCCACCGCCTCCCACCACAGCCGCTCGGTGTCGACGAGCGTGCCGTCCATGTCGAACAGGGCGGCCTGGAGCGGGAGTCGGGGCACGGTCTCCTCTTTCGGCACGGGATCAGGAAGCACGTTCGGCCACGAGCACCGGGCGGTCCGGCAGCGACACGGTCACCGCTGTCCCCGCCGCGAGCCCGGCGGCCTCGTGGGCGGGCAGGTCGGCCTTCACCTCGACGCCGTCGGCGAGCCGGACGGTGAGCCGGACGGCGGCGCCCAGGAAGGAGGTGGCGACCACCCGCGCGCTCCCGGCGTCCTCGCCCGTGACCCGCACCGCCTCCGGCCGCACCAGGACGTCCACCTCGGTCACGGCCGGCACCCGCCCGTCGACGGGCAGCCGACGCCCGAGCACCTCGACGGTGTCGCCGTCCAGGTGTCCCGGTATCCGGCTCGTCGTGCCCACGAACTCGGCGACGAAGGCCGTGGCGGGCCTGCCGTACAACTCGGCCGGGGCGGCGCACTGTTCGAGCCGTCCGGCGTGCATCACGGCGACCCGGTCCGCCATGGACAGGGCCTCCTCCTGGTCGTGGGTGACGAACAGGGTGGTGATGCCGAGCTCCTGCTGGAGCCGCCGGATCTCCTCGCGGAGGGTCAGCCGCACCTTGGCGTCGAGCGCGGAGAGCGGCTCGTCGAGGAGCAGGACCCGCGGCCGCAGGGCGAGCGCCCGGGCCAGAGCGATGCGCTGCTGCTGACCGCCGGAGAGCTGGTGCGGGAACCGCCCGCCCTTGTCGGCGAGTCCCACCAGCTCCAGCAACTCCGCCGCCCGTGCCCGTCGTTCGGAGCCGCGCACCTTGCGCATCCGCAGCCCGAAGGCGACGTTGTCGAGCGCGTCGAGGTGCGGGAAGAGGCTGTAGGACTGGAAGACCATCCCGGCGTCCCGGCGGTGGGCCGGAACCCGGGTGACGTCCTCGCCGTCGACGAGCACCGCGCCGGAGTCGGGGTGCTCGAATCCGGCGAGCACCCGCAGCGCGGTGGTCTTGCCGCAGCCGGAGGGGCCGAGCAGGGCGAGGAGTTCACCCGGCCGGACGGTGAGGTCCAGGCCGTCGAGGGCGACGGTCGGGCCGAACTCCCTTCGCAGCCCCCGGAACTCGACGGTCGCCGCCTGCTTCGCGGCCTTCGTCTCTGTCGTATCGAGCACGGTCATGGTTCAACCCCGGGAAGTAGAACGGGTGCGCCCGCCGAAACCGGCGAGGACGAGGAGGAGTGCCCAGGTCACGAACAGGCTGAGCACGGACACGGCGACGGACAGCTGGGCCTGCGAACCGCTGACGTTCACGATCCAGACGGCGAAGGGCTGGAAGCCGAGCAGCTGCGCCACGGTGAACTCGCCGAGCACCAGGGCCAGCGTGAGGAAGGAGGCGTTGAGCAGCGCGCCGCGCAGGTTGGGCAGCACGGCCCGCACGAGCGCCTGCGGCCAGCCGGCGCCACAGCTGCGGGCGGCCTCGACGAGGGTGCGCACATCGACGGAGCGCAGCCCCGCGTCCAGGGCGCGGTACACGAACGGCAACGCCATCACGACGTACGCCAGCACGAGGACGAGGGGGAAGCCGGGGTCCTGGATCGCCACGAACGTCTGGAAGAGGGGGGTGCGCGAAAGGTGTTCGGGCCCCCACTTCAGCACCGTCCCGATGCCCGCGACGAACGCGATGGGCGGCACCACCAGCGGCAGCGAGCACACCACCTCGACGACCGGCCGCAACCGGGGCGAGCCGAGCCGCAGCGCCACCGTGGCGGGCACCGTCAGGAGCAGGACGAGGGCGATGGTGGCGGCGGCCAGCTCCAGGGAGAGCAGCAGGCTGGACCCGAATCCGGCGGTGGAGAAGATCTGTGTGTAGGCGTCGAAGGTGACGCCCTGTCCGGGCACGTCGACGGTGAAGACGACCGACGCGGCCAGCGGCACCAGGAAGTACAGTCCGGCGAGGCCGAGGACACCCCACCGCCACAGGTTCAGGCGAGCCATCGCGCGCTCCGTCGTTGCAGGGGCAGGTACACGGCCATGACCAGTCCGGCGACCAGGACCATGTCGAGGCTGAGGGCGAGCGCCACGTTCTCCTGCCCGACGAGGACGTTGCCGGAGATGGCGTCCGCGATCTGGAGGGTGACCAGCGGGATGGAACTGCCCACCATGGCCGCGGCGGTGGCGTACGCGGCGAAGGCGCTGCCGAAGAGCAGCACGAGGCCGCCGAGGAGCGAGGGCAGCAGAACGGGCAGGGCGACGTGCCGCCAGTACTGCGCGGACGTCGCGCCGTTGTTCCGGGCCGCCTCACGCCACTGGGGGCGCAGCCCCTCCAGGGCGGGGGTGATGGTGAGCACCATCAGCGGGATCAGGAAGTACAGGTAGACGATCACCAGTCCCCAGAAGCTGTACAGGTCCCAGCCCCGGTCGGTGAGACCGAACTGCCGGGTCAGCACACCGGCGTTGCCGAGGGTGGCGACGAAGGCGAACGCCAGCGGGACGCCGCCGAAGTTGGCCAGCACCCCGGACGCGGTGAGCACGGCCTCGCGCAGCGCGCGGAAGCGGGAGGTCACGACGGCCTGGGCGAGCGGCAGCCCGAACAGGGCCCCCAGCGCGGCCGACACGGCCGACAGTTTCACGCTGCCGAGCAGGGCCGTCAGGTACGCGCCCCGCAAGGAGGCCGTCAGGTTGTCGACCGTGTAGGACGTGGCGCCCGTGGCCGGGTCCTTGGCGGTGAACGCGCCGTCGAGCATGGCCACGGCGGGCAGCCCGAAGGCGAGCGCGGTGAAGGCGAGCAGCGGGACGGCGGCGAGCCAGCCGAGGGCACGGCGCCGCCGCTTCACCGGAGCGGCGGCCGCCGTGTCGACCCGTACGGCGGTGGTGGTCATCCGGAGACGGCCTTGGCCCAGCCCTGCCCGAGGACCGTCTTGGCCTTGCTCTGCTGGGCCTCGGTCGGGAAGGAGGGCGCCCCGGAGACCTCGGGCAGCTTGGCTGCCGCCGTCCTGTCGAGGGTGCCGGCCTTCTCCATGGCGGTCATCAGGGCCGGACGGGCGTACCCCTTGAGCCACAGGTTCTGGCCCTCGGCGCTGTAGAGGTACTCCTGCCACAGACGGGCCGTCGCCGGGTGCGGGGCGTCCTTGTTGATCGCCTGGGAGTAGTACTGGGAGAACTGGCCGTCGCTCGGAACGGACACCTTCCAGTCGACGCCCTTGGACTTGAACTCGTCGGCGTATCCGGCGTTGAGGTAGTCCCAGTCGATGCTGATGGGCGTCTCGCCCTTCTCGACGGTCGCCGGGGTCGACTCGACGGGCGTGTAGTTGCCGTTCTTCTTCAGCTTGGCGAAGAAGTCGAGGCCGGGCTGGATGTCGTCGAAGGAGCCGCCGCTCGCGAGGGCCGCCGCGTAGACGCCGCCGAACGCGGAGCCGGACTTGGTGGGGTTGCCGTTGAGGGCGACCTGACCCTTGTACTGCGGCTTGAGGAGGTCCGCGAAGGTGGTGGGGCAGGCCTTGACGCGCTTGGCGTCGCAGCCGATGGAGATGTAGCCGCCGTAGTCGTTGTACCAGCGGGCCTGCGCGTCCTTCTGGCCCTCGGGGATGTCGGCGAAGGAGGCCACCTTGTAGGGGGCGAGCAGCCCCTGCTGGGCGGCGCTCAGCGCGAAGGAGCTGCCGAGGTCGAGGACGTCCGGCGCACGGTCCTGGCCCTTGCGCGAGGTGACGGCGTTGATCTCGTCCTGGCTCGCGCCGTCCGGGTTCTCGACCGCGACCTTGATGCCGTACTTCTTCTGGAAGCCGTCTATGAGGGCGCCGTAGTTGGCCCAGTCACGGGGCAGCGCGATGGCGTTGAGCGTGCCCTCCTTCTTCGCCGCCTTCACCAGCGCCTCGAGTCCGCCGAAGTCGGCGGCGGAGGCGGCGGTGGCGGCGTTCTTGCCGTCGGCGGTGGTGGAGGTGGTCTCGGGGGCGGCGCCACAGGCGCTCAGGGCGAGCGCGGCGAGGGCGGCGAGGACACCGCCGCGGACGGCGGTTCTCGGCAGGGGCACGGTCACGGCTTCTCCAGGGGACGCGCGAGAATGCAGGAGATGAGGCGAACTTGTCTGAACAAGTTCGCCTCAGTACGCACGCCGCTGGTGTCCCCTCCGTAAACACTGGCGAAACCCTGAGCCCCGATTTCACGCACAGTTGCGACTGCCGCCGAGCAGCCCGACGGGTCGACTAGGCTGGTCAGGCTGTGTACAGCTGTCGACGCCGAGGGGAAGCATGGCCGCGCTGCACGAGGAGATCGCCGACGAGCTGCGCCGGGCGATCGACCGCGGAGAGTACGCGGTCGGGGCGCGGCTGCCCGCCGAAACCGACCTCGCGGCGCACTACGGCGTCTCCCGCGGCACGGTCCGCCAGGCCGTGGCGGCGCTGACCGCCGAGGGGCTGATCGGCTCGCGCCAGGGCGCCCGCCGTGTGGTCCTGGCCAGCCGCCGCAGCCAGAGCTTCGCCGAGCTGCGCAGCTTCGCCCAGTGGGCGCGCGCCATGGGCCGCGAGGCGAGTGGCCGGGTGGTCGCGCAGGAGTACCGCCCGGCCACCGCGGAGGACGCCGTGCATCTCCATCTGCGCGCCGGCACGCCCGTGTTGCGCGTCCTGCGGCTGCGCGGCCTGGACGGCGAGCCGGTTCTTCTGGAGCGGACCGTGTACGCGGACTGGATCTCCCCGGCCGTCGAGTCGATCGAAGCGGACTGCCCCTCGGTGACCCAGCGCCTTCTCGACGACACCGGCCTGGTCTTCGCCTACGGCGAGCACCTCATCGACGCGGTGGCGGCGGGCGCCCAGGACGCCGGCCTCCTCGGCATCCGCCGCACGAGCCCCCTGCTGCGGGTCCGCCGGGTCACGACGACCCGCGAAGGCCGACCGGTGGAATGGTCGGACGACCGCTACCGTCCGGACGCCGTCAGCTTCAGCGTGCACAACTCGATAGGGAACAACGCCCTGGCCCGCAAGACGGCCGAGTAGGCCGCCGCGGGCCCGCTCGCCCCGGACCGGCTCAGGTCGGCGAGCCCGCGGAGAACCGGCGCAGCAGCGGGGAGAGCACCAGCACGGACTTCGTCCGCTCCACGAACGGCTCGCCCGCGATGCGCTCGAGGACACGCTCGAAGTGGCGCATGTCGGCGGCGAAGACCTGCGCCACCGCGTCCGCCTCACCGGTGACGGTGGAGGCGGCGACGACCTCCTGATAGCGCTCCAGCCCGCGCTGGATGGTCTCCGGGGAGGTGTTGCGCCGGCAGTAGATCTCGACGAACCCCTCGGTCTCCCAGCCGAGGGCGGCAGGGTCGACCCGCACGGTGAAGCCGGTGATGGCGCCGGTGGCCCGCAGCCGGTCCACACGCCGTTTCACGGCGGGCGCGGACAGGCCGACCAGCTGCCCGATGTCCGCGAAGGAGCGGCGGGCGTCCTCGGCGAGGGCGTGCACGATGCGTTCGTCGAGATCGTTCAGCACAGTGGGTCGTTCACTTCTCAGATGGCGCGGGGGTCGCGAGTCGGGAGCGGCGGTGGCCGTAAAGGAAGTAGAACACGAGCCCCACCGCCATCCAGACACCGAACACCGCCCACGTGACGGCCGACAGGCTGCCCATCATCCAGACGCAGAAGCCGAAGCCCATGGCCGGCAGGACGGGGGACAGCGGAACCCGGAAGGTCCGCGGCATCTCGGGACGGGTCCGGCGCAGCATCACGACCGCGATGTTGACGAGGCCGAACGCGAACAGCGTGCCGATGCTGGTCGCGTCCGCGAGCTGCCCCAGCGGGACGGCCGCGGCCAGGACGCCGCAGAACAGCGACACGACGATCGTGTTGGCGCGGGGCGTGCCCGTCCTCGGGTGGACCCTCGAGAACACCTTCGGCACCAGGCCGTCCCGGGACATCGCGAACAGGATGCGGGTCTGTCCGTACAGCACCGTCAGCACGACGCTGGCGATGGCGATGACGGCGCAGAAGGCGAGGAGCGTCCCCCAGAAGGACTGCCCGGTCACCTCTCGCATGATCTGCGTGAGCGCCGCCTCGGAGTCGCCGAACCGCTGCCAGGGCTTGGCGCCTACGGCCACGGCGGCGACGAGGACGTACAGCGCGGTGACGATGACCAGCGAGAGCATGATGGCCCGCGGCAGGTCGCGCTGCGCGTTCTTCGCCTCCTCGCCGGCGGTGGAGGCGGCGTCGAAGCCGATGTAGGAGAAGAACAGGGTGGCTCCCGCGGCGCTGACGCCCGCCATGCCGAGCGGCATGAAGTGCGCGTAGTTGCCCGAGCGGAAACCCTGGACGCCGATGGCGCAGAACAGCACCAGCGCGGCGATCTTCACGGCCACCATGACGGTGTTGGCGCGCGCCGACTCCTTGGCGCCGCCCAGCAGGAACGCCATGGCCAGCAGGACGACGACCAGGGCGGGCAGGTTGAAGACTCCCCCGTCGCCGGGCGGCGCGGACAGCACGTCCGGGATGGTGACGCCGATCGTCCCGTCGAGCAGTTCGTTGAGGTACTCGCCCCAGCCGACGGCGACGGCGGCGACCGAGACGCCGTACTCGAGCACCAGACACCAGCCGCAGATCCAGGCGATCAGCTCGCCCATCGTTGCGTACGCATACGAGTACGAGGACCCGGCGACCGGGATCGTGCCGGCCAGCTCGGCATAGGACAGCGCGGAGAAGAGCGCGGTGAGACCGGCGATCACGAACGAGAGGGTGACGGCCGGACCGGCCTTGGGAACGGCTTCGCCGAGGACGACGAAGATGCCGGTGCCGAGCGTGGCACCAATGCTGATCATGGTGAGCTGCCACAGTCCGAGAGTGCGCCGGAGGGCCCCTCCCTCGCCCTGGCCGCCCTCGGCCACCAGGCGTTCCACGGGTTTGCGCCGCATCAGCCGCGCGACGGCCCCCGGGCGCGCCGAGGCGGTGTGACTGCTCTGTTGCGCGGGTGCGCCTTGGTCGAGCACGCGCTGACTCCTTCGTCGCTGCCTCTCGGCGCGACGGGGACCGGCGGCGCACCCGCGCGAGCGGGAACCCACCGAGCGGGGTCCCCGCCACGCCACGTACAGCGCACGACTGTACGAGCACGGTCGTAGCGCTCGTAATGCTGCAACCTTGCGCACACACGCAAGATCGTTGCGTCTGTCGCGCAACGGCGCCTGTTCATTGCGGACCGGCTGAACACACCCCGGGAGGGGTCCGGAGCCGGGTGGGCGTGCGGCGCCGCCGCGCGGGCGCGACCGGCGGCGACGGACCGGCGCCCGCAACCCGGTCCGGTCCGGTCCTCCGGTCGGCGGAGCTACCAGCTGGCGTGCAGCGGCTTCCCCTCGGCGTAACCGGCCGCGCTCTGGATCCCCACGACGGCCTTCTGCGCGAACTCCTCGAGGGAGCCGGCGCCGGCGTAGGTGCAGGAGGAGCGGACGCCCGCGATGATCGAGTCGACCAGGTCCTCGACGCCCGGGCGGGCCGGGTCGAGGAACATCCGGGAGGTGGAGATGCCCTCCTCGAACAGCGCCTTGCGGGCCCGGTCGTAGGCGGACTCCTCCGAGGTGCGGTTGCGGACCGCCCGCGCGGACGCCATGCCGAAGGACTCCTTGTAGGGACGGCCGTTCGCGTCGTGCTGAAGGTCGCCCGGGGACTCGAAGGTGCCCGCGAACCAGGACCCGACCATGACGTTGGACGCACCCGCGGCCAGCGCCATGGCGACGTCGCGCGGGTGACGGACGCCGCCGTCGGCCCACACGTGCTTGCCGTACTTGCGCGCCTCGGTCGCGCACTCCAGGACGGCCGAGAACTGCGGCCGGCCCACACCCGTCATCATGCGGGTGGTGCACATGGCGCCGGGGCCGACGCCGACCTTGATGATGTCGGCGCCCGCCTCGATCAGGTCCTTGACGCCCTCGGCCGAGACGATGTTGCCGGCCACGATCGGCACCTGCGGGTCGAGCGCGCGCACGGTGCGGACGGCGCTGATCATCGACTCCTGGTGACCGTGCGCGGTGTCGATGACGAGCGTGTCCACGCCCGCGTCGAGCAGCTGCTTGGCCTTGCCCGCGACGTCGCCGTTGATGCCGACGGCCGCGGCGATGCGCAGCTTGCCGTGGGCGTCGACGGCCGGCGTGTACAGGGTGGCGCGCAGGGCGCCCTTGCGGGTCAGGATGCCGGCGAGCTTGCCCTCCCGGTCGACGGCGGGGGCGTAGCGCCGGTTGGCCGCGTCGAGGGTGTTGAACGCCTCGCGCGGGTCGATGCCGGCGTCCAGGAGCAGCAGGTCGCGCGACATGACGACCTCGAGCTGGGTGAAGCGGTCGACGCCGGTGAGGTCCGCGTCGGTGACGACGCCCACGGGGCGGAGGTCCTCGTCGACGACGACGCCCGCGTTGTGGGCGCGCTTGGGCAGCAGGGCGAGGGCGTCGGCCACCGTCTGGTGCGGGGCGAGCACGATGGGGGTGTCCAGCACAAGGTGCCGGCTCTTGACCCAGCCGACGACGTCGGCGACGACGTCGATGGGGATGTCCTGCGGGATCACGACGAGCCCGCCGCGCCGGGCCATGGTCTCGGCCATCCGGCGGCCCGCCACGGCGGTCATGTTGGCGACGACCAGCGGGATCGTGGTGCCCGTGCCGTCCGGAGCGTTGAGGTCCACGCTCTGCCGTGACCCGACCGCGCTGCGGCTCGGCACCATGAAGACGTCGTCGTAGGTGAGGTCGTGGGCGGGCTGGATGTCGTTGAGGAAACGCACGTGCTGCACATCCCGGTCGATCAGAGGTGACCCCCGGACAGGTCAGCCAGGGGGAGAAGCACGTACTTCATTCTCCCACGGAGGCGGCGATGCGATGCCCGGACGGAACGTCCAAGCAGCTCACCGGGGTGTTAGGAGGATCCTCCGAGGGCGAGCACGACCGACAGCGCGGGGGCCCGGTCCGCCGCCGAGGCGAACACCTCCTGCGCGATCTCCCACTCCTCCGGACGCGTCCTGGAGTACCGCCGCCAGTTCCGCACGACCACCAGCACGGGTCCCGACTCGGGGCCGTCCGGCAGGCCGGTGAGACTGTCGGCGAGTGCGTCCCAGTTGCGCGCGAACCGGTCGGACAGCTCCAGGTGCCGGGCGCAGCGGTCCATCAGGTCCGCTTTGTCCGTGACGCCGTCGAGGTCCAGCGTGAGCACGTGCTCCGTCATACAGGCACCGTCCTGAGCCAGTCGTGGTGGTGGGGGGAACAGGGGGCGGGGAAACGACAGAGGGGGGCGGCCCCCGTGACCGCCCCCCTCTGATCGTTCGTCAGCTCCCGTCCGGATCCGCCCGGTTGAGCGCCGACTTGGGCGTCGGCCCGGCCGTCATCAGATAGTCGGCCGCGGAGGTGTCCGTCACCAGGCTGGTGACGAGCCCGGACCGCAGCACGGCGTCGATCGCGGCCGCCTTGCGCTGGCCGCCCGCGATCGCGACGACCTCGGGAATCCTGCGCAACTGGTCCGTCTTGACCGTGATGCACCGCTCCCCGAGGTCGCGTCCGACCCTGCGGCCGTCGGCGTCGAAGAGGTGCGCCGACATCTCCGCGGCGACGCCGAGCGAGGCGTAGTGCGCCCGCTCCTCGTCGCTCAGCATGTCGTGCACCGTCGAGATGCCAGGCTCCCAGGAGCCGATGGAGACACAGGCGACCGTGACCTTGTCGAAGTACTCGAAGGCCCGGGCGATCCCGGTCTGGTGGCGCAGCGCGGTCGCGGTGGCCACGTCCGGCAGCAGCATCGGCGCGTAGATGGGGTGCGCGTCGCCGCCGGACACCTGGGCGGCGCGGCGGACGGCCTCGACCGAGCCGCGCTCGGCGGTGCCGGCGTCGTACACACCCGTCAGCTGCACGACCGTGCAGGGCGGCAGCCGGTCCAGCGCCGCCGCCATGTGGATGGTGGACCGGCCCCAGGCCAGCCCCAGCACGTCCCCCTCGTCGACCAGTTCGCCGAGCAGGTCGGCGGCCACCTCTCCCAGGTTCTCGGGATCCGTGGCCTCCTCGGCCTCGGCCGGGGACTCGACCACGACGGCATGCCTGAGGCCGTAGCGGGCGCGGAGCGCGTCGGAGCGCTCGGCGTCCAGTTCGGCCGGCACGCGGATCTCGATCCGTACGAGATCCCGTTCGAGGGCGGTCTCCAGCACCCGGGCCACCTTGAAGCGGCTGACGCCGAACTCCTCCGCGATCTGGATCTTGGACTTTCCCTCTAGGTAGAAGCGGCGGGCCATGGCCGCCGCCTGCACCAGCTCAGCGGGTCCCATCCGCATGGCTGACCGGCCCGCCGACATACCCGACACGGCGATCTCCTCACTGCTGTTCACACTCTGGATACGCCGTTCATCCTCGCAGATCCGGCGCAGTTGATCAGCTCTAGTGAGAGCCGTTCACGTTCCTGTCGGTAACTGGTCGGTTCAGTGGCGGCACGCCCATGACGCTGCCTGGGTCGCCTTCGCCGCCTGAGCCCGCAGGCCACGGACCGCCTCGGCCGGGTCCTCGGCCCCGTAGACGGCGGATCCGGCCACGAAGACGTCGGCGCCCGCCTCGGCGCACCGCTCGATCGTCGAGGCCGACACCCCGCCGTCGATCTGCAGCCAGAGGTCGAGTCCGTGCTTGCTGATCAACTCGCGGGTGCGGCGGATCTTGGGCAGCATGATGTCGAGAAAGGCCTGGCCCCCGAAGCCCGGTTCGACGGTCATGATCAGCAGCATGTCGAGTTCGGGCAGCAGGTCCTCGTACGGCTCGATGGGCGTGGCGGGCCTGAGCGCCATGGAGGCGCGGGCGCCCTTGGCGCGGATCTCGCGTGCGAGCCGCACCGGTGCGGCGGCCGCCTCGACGTGGAAGGTGACGGACGAGGCGCCCGCCTCGACGTACTGCGGGGCCCATCGATCGGGGGCCTCGATCATCAGATGGCAGTCCAGCGGAGTGTCCGTCGCACGGGCCAGTGACTCTACGACCGGCACACCGAGCGTGAGGTTCGGGACGAAATGGTTGTCCATCACGTCGACGTGGAGCCAGTCGGCTCCTTCGACCGCCTTCGCCTCGTCCGCAAGGCGGGCGAAGTCGGCGGACAGGATGCTGGGGCTGATCTGCGGGGCCATGACCCAAGCCTGCCATGCCCCCCAGGGGTTGCGGGCACCGGTTCCGCAGGGGGAACGTGGTGCGTCGCCCACGGGCCCGCCCCGGCCGGTCACGCGGGCCGGCACGCCCCGCGCAGGGCGCGGTCCCACGCGGCGGCCTCGGACCGGTTCGGGGGGTGGTCATGACCGGCGATCGCGGTATCGCTCACCTCGTCTGCGGGCGGCGTGCGAAGTGGCTGGTACTGGCCCTGTGGGTGGTGGTGCTGTTCCTGACCGCGCCCTTCGCGCAGAAGCTCGCCGACGCGCAGGACAACGACGCGGCCTCCTGGCTGCCGGGCTCGGCGGAGTCCACCCAGGTCCTGGAGATCTCCAAGGACTTCCGCCCCGAACAGATCCCCGCCGTCGTCGTGTACGCCCGTGACGGCGGCCTGACGGTGCAGGACCGGGCCGCGATCGACCGGGACGCGGCCGAGCTCAGGGGGCTCGGCGACCACGGCATCCGGGGCGCCGAGACCCGCGGCCCCGTCTACGACCGTGCGACCGATCCGCGCGCCGCGCAGATCTTCGTGCCCATCACCATGGACGAGAGCGGCTGGCAGCGCATCGCCCCGGCCGTCGACTCGATCCGTGACGTCGTCGGCGACGGCGGCGACGGACTGGCCGTGCACATCACCGGCCCCGGCGGCACGTCGGCGGACTTCTCGAAGGCCTTCGAGGGCATCGACTCCACGCTGCTGGTGTCGGCGATGGCGGTGGTCGTCGTCATGCTCCTGATCACGTATCGCAGCCCCAGTCTTCTGCTCGTCCCGGTGATCGGCGTGGTCGCCGCCCTGTTCACCGCGCAGGCGCTCATCTACTTCCTCGCCCAGCACGCGGGCCTCACGGTGAACGGGCAGAGCGCCGGCATCCTGACCGTGCTCGTGTTCGGCGCGGGCACCGACTACGCCCTGCTGCTGGTGGCCCGCTACCGGGAGGAGCTGCGCCGTCACGAGGACCGGCACGAGGCGATGGCCCTGGCCCTGCACCGCGCGGGCCCCGCGGTCCTGGCGTCGGGCGCCACGGTCGTCCTGAGCATGCTGGTGCTGCTGGCCGCGGAGATGAACTCCACGCGCGGCCTCGGCCCGGTCGCGGCCATCGGGGTGGCGGTGGCGCTGATCGCGATGATGACGCTCTTCCCGGCCCTGCTGGTCATCTGCGGTCGCTGGATCTTCTGGCCGGTGATCCCGCACTTCGGCTCGGACGAACCGACCGAGCGCGGCGTCTGGGCCCGCACGGGCCGGAGTTTCGCCCGCCGCCCGCGCATGATCTGGGCCGTGACGGCTCTTGTGCTGGCGGTCTGCTCGCTCGGCCTGATCCAGTTGCGCGCGGAGGGCATCAGCAACGCCGACGCCTTCACCGGCACACCGGACTCGATCACCGGCCAGAAGGTGTCGGCCCGGTACTTCCCCGCCGGCAGCGGGGACCCGCTGATGATCGTCGCCGACCAGGTCCGAGCCGGGGAGGTGCGGCGGGCGGTCGCCGCGACCGAAGGCGTCGTGCCGACCTCCCTCGGGGTGCCGCCGGGCGCGAAACCCGTGCACGAGGGCCAGGTGCTCTTCGAGGCGACCATGACCGCGCCGGCGGACAGCGAGGCCGCGAAGCAGACCGTGGAGCGGGTCCGGGACGCGGTGCACGAGGTGCCCGACGCCGACGCCCTGGTGGGCGGCGGCACGGCGGCCCTGCTGGACATGGACAAGGCGACGACGCACGACAACCTTCTGATCATTCCGCTGGTCCTGGTCGTGGTCCTGCTGATCCTGTGCGGGCTGCTGCGCGCCCTGATCGCCCCGCTCGTGCTGGTGGGGACGGTGATCCTGTCCTTCGCCGCGGCCCTCGGCATCAGCGCGCTGGCGTTCCGCCATGTCTTCGACTACGCGGGCGAGGCCACCGACTTCCCCCTGTTCGTCTTCGTGTTCCTGGTGGCCCTGGGCATCGACTACAACATCTTCCTGACCACCCGCATCCGCGAGGAGGCCGCCCGACAGGGCACCCGCGCGGGCGTGGTGACGGGCCTGGCGGCGACCGGCGCCGTGATCACCTCGGCGGGCCTGGTGCTGGCCGGCACCTTCGCCGCCCTCGGCACGCTGCCGATGGTCGCCTTCGCGGAGATCGGCTTCGCGGTGGCCCTGGGTGTGCTCCTGGACACCTTCATCGTGCGGTCGGTGCTGGTCACGTCGCTGTTCCTCGACATCGGTCCGAAGGTGTGGTGGCCGCACCGGCTGTCCCGGGAGACGGCCGGGCGCCCGGAGGCGGCCCCAGGGGACGGGCCCCCCGGAACAGTCCGGAAGGACGAGCCCTTTGCATGACCATGCGAGTTCATGCATAATCTTCCTATGTCCAAGGTCCTCACCTCCCTTCCCGCCGGCGAGCGCGTCGGCATCGCCTTCTCCGGCGGGCTCGACACCTCCGTCGCGGTCGCGTGGATGCGCGACAAGGGCGCCGTCCCGTGCACCTACACCGCCGACATCGGTCAGTACGACGAGCCCGACATCGCCTCGGTGCCCGGCCGCGCGAAGACCTACGGCGCCGAGATCGCGCGCCTGGTCGACTGCCGCGCCGCGCTGGTCGAGGAGGGCCTTGCCGCGCTCACCTGCGGGGCGTTCCACATCCGCTCGGGCGGGCGCTCCTACTTCAACACCACCCCGCTCGGCCGTGCCGTCACCGGCACCCTCCTGGTCCGGGCGATGCTCGAGGACGACGTCCAGATCTGGGGCGACGGCTCGACCTTCAAGGGCAACGACATCGAGCGGTTCTACCGCTACGGCCTGCTCGCCAACCCGCACCTGCGGATCTACAAGCCCTGGCTCGACGCGGACTTCGTGACCGAGCTCGGCGGCCGCAAGGAAATGTCGGAGTGGCTCGTCGCCCATAACCTGCCCTACCGGGACAGCACGGAGAAGGCGTACTCCACCGACGCCAACATCTGGGGCGCCACCCACGAGGCCAAGACGCTGGAACACCTGGACACCGGCGTCGAGACCGTCGAGCCCATCATGGGCGTGCGGTTCTGGGACCCGTCGGTCGACATCGCCGCCGAGGACGTGACGATCGGCTTCGACCAGGGCCGCCCGGTGACGGTCGACGGCAAGGAGTTCGCCTCCCCCGTGGACCTGGTGATGGAGGCCAACGCCATCGGCGGCCGGCACGGCCTCGGCATGTCCGACCAGATCGAGAACCGCATCATCGAGGCCAAGAGCCGCGGCATCTACGAGGCGCCCGGCATGGCCCTGCTGCACGCGGCCTACGAGCGCCTGGTCAACGCGATCCACAACGAGGACACCGTCGCCCAGTACCACAACGAGGGCCGGCGCCTCGGCCGCCTCATGTACGAGGGCCGCTGGCTGGACCCGCAGGCGCTGATGATCCGCGAGTCGCTCCAGCGCTGGGTCGGCGCGGCCGTCACCGGCGAGGTGACCCTGCGGCTGCGGCGCGGTGAGGACTACTCGCTCCTCGACACCACCGGTCCGGCGTTCAGCTACCACCCGGACAAGCTGTCGATGGAGCGCACCGAGGACTCCGCGTTCGGCCCGGTGGACCGGATCGGCCAGCTCACCATGCGCAACCTGGACATCGCCGACTCCCGCGCCAAGCTGGAGCAGTACGCCGGCCTCGGTCTGATCGGCACCGGCAGCCCCGCCATCGGCGCGGCGCAGGCGGCCGCCACCGGCCTCATCGGCACCATGCCGGAGATGCCCGAGGGCGGCGCCGAGGCGATCGCCTCCCGCGGCGAGGTCTCGGAGGACGACGCGCTGCTGGACCGCGCGGCGATGGAGTTCGGCACGGACTGACCCCGCCGGGGCACTCGTCCACGAGGAAGCCGGCCGCACACCGTGGGTGTGCGGCCGGCTTCTTCGCGAGCCCGTACGGACATCGGCCGGTCTTGCGCACGGCTCGCGCTGACGTCAGCCGGCTTTCCTCACGGTTCGCGCGCGGAAAGCAGGCCGGCCTCAGCCGGTCTTCCTGATCAGAGCCAGGTACATGGCGTCGGTGCCGTGCAGATGCGGCCACAGCTGGACGTCCGGTCCCTCGCCCAGCGCCGGGACGCCCGGCAGCAGCGGCCGCGCGTCGATCAGCTCGGCCTGCGGGTACTGCTTGAGGATGTCGGACACCACGGCCCGGGTCTCGGCGAGATGCGGCGAGCAGGTGGCGTACCCGACGACGCCCCCGACCCGGACGGACTCCAGCGCGGTCCGCAGCAGCCCGCGCTGCAGCGGAGCGAACCCGTCGAGGTCCTGCGGCCTGCGCCGCCACCGCGCCTCGGGGCGCCTGCGCAGCGCGCCGAGACCCGTGCACGGCACATCCATCAGCACCCGGTCGAAGGACCCGGGCCGCCACGGCGGACGCGTGCCGTCGGCGGCGATGACCTGAGAGCGACCGGGATCGCCGGCCAGGGCCTTGGCGACCAGTCCCGCCCGGTGCGGCTGCTTCTCGGCCGCGAGCAGCAGGGCCCCCCGCTCGGCGGCGAGAGCGGCGAGCAGCGCGGCCTTGCCGCCGGGCCCGGCACAGCCGTCCAGCCACTTCGTGTCGGGCCCCTCGAGCGGCGCGGCGGCCAGGGCGAGCGCCACGAGCTGGCTGCCCTCGTCCTGCACCCCGGCCCGCCCGTCCCGTACGGCGTCGATGGCGCCGGGCTCGCCGCCCTCGGTGAGCCGCACGGCGTAAGGCGACCAGCGCCCGGCGACGGCCGCGTCCTCCCGGAGCAGCTCCTCGGTCGTGGCGCGTCCGGGCCGGGCGACGAGCGTCACCTCGGGCCGCTCGTTGTCGGCCTCCAGCAGGTCCTCGATGCCGGCCCGCCCGCCGCCCAGGGAGTCCCACAGCGCGGAGACCACCCAGCGCGGGTGCGAGTGCACGACGGCGAGGTGGTCCTCGGGGTCGTCGTCGTAGGGCGGTGCGACCTTCTCGATCCACTCGTCCAGATCGTGCTGGGCGACCTTGCGCAGCACGGCGTTGACGAACTTCGCGCGCCCGTCGCCGAGCACGACCCGCGCGAGGTCCACCGAGGCGGACACGGCCGCATGGGTCGGGATGCGCGTCCCGAGGAGCTGGTGCACACCGAGGCTCAGGACGTCGAGGACCGGCGGATCCACCTCGCGCAACGGCCGGTCGACGCACGCGGAGATGACGGCGTCGTACGTCCCCTGCCGGCGCAGCGTCCCGTAGACCAGCTCGGTGGCGAGGGCCGCGTCGCGCCCGTCGAACTTCTCGGGCCCCTCCTTCTCGCGCGCTTTGCGCAGCAGCGGCGGCAGCACGAGGTTGGCGTAGGCGTCCCGTTCGTCCACGGCACGCAGGGCCTCGAAGGCCAGCATGCGGACGGGGTCCTTCTGGGGCCGACGGTAGGGCTTGCCCGGCTTACGGGGACGTGGGGGCTGCTCGCTCACGAGAAAGGTGCTCCGGATGACTGAAGGGAAAGGTGCGTCGAGAGGGACATCGGGGCGACGGCTCGCGCAGGCGCGCCGCATCGGGGGGCGCGTCGGAGAGGGCCCGTCGAGGGGAGACAGGGACTGCGGAAAACGGGTGCGTCCAGCGTACGTCGGCTGCCCGGGCTACACCCCGACGGCCTCTCCGTCCCCGATCCGGACGCCCCGCGCCCAGTCGGCGGCCCGCATCGGCTTCTTGCCCTGCGCCTGCACCCACAGCAGCTCGACGGCGTACGAGCCGGTGCCGACGTGCACGCTGTTCTTGCCCACCGCGAGCGCGCCCGGGGCGAGGTCGGTCCGCTCGGGGACGAGCCGGACCTGGATGAGCTTGAGCCGTTCACCGCGGAAGGTGGTCCACGCCCCGGGGGCCGGGGTGCAGCCCCTCACCACGCGGTCGACGCGCAGGGCCGGCGTGACCCAGTCGACCTGGGCGTCCTCGACGGTGATCTTCGGCGCGAGGCTGATCCCGTCACCGGGCTGCGGCATGGCCTTGAGGGTGCCGTCCTCGATCCCGTCCATGGTCGCGGCGAGGAGTCCGCTCCCGGCGAAGGCGAGCCGGGTGAGCAGGTCGCCGCTGGTGTCGGTGGGGCGGATCTCCTCCGTGACCGTCCCGTACACCGGCCCGGAGTCGAGCCCTTCCTCGATGAGGAAGGTGGCGGCGCCGGTGATCTCGTCCCCGGCCATGACGGCGTGCTGCACCGGAGCGGCGCCGCGCCAGGCGGGCAGCAGCGAGAAGTGCAGGTTGACCCATCCCCGCGCCGGGATGTCCAGCGCCACCCGGGGCAGCAACGCCCCGTAGGCCACGACGGGACAGCAGTCCGGCGCGATCTGCCGCAGCCGCTCCAGGAACTCCGGCTCCCGCGGCCTGACGGGCTTCAGCACCTCGATGCCGGCCTCCTCGGCCCGCTGGGCCACGGGCGAGGCGACCAGCCTGCGTCCCCGCCCCGACGGCGCGTCGGGTCGCGTGACGACAGCGGCCACCTCGTGCCGCCCGGAGGCGATGAGAGCGTCCAGGGCGGGAACGGCGACCTCGGGGGTACCGGCGAAGACGAGCTTCATGAGTGGGCGGTGCCTCTCGAAAGGACGAACGACGGGCAACACACAAGTTTATGCCGCCGACGAAACCCCGGAACCCGCCCGGGCCGGCCGCCCGACCCCTCCCGACAGGGGGCGTACGCATATGCCCATACGCCCCCACACCGTGACCAGCGGAGCGAACCCGCGTTGGTCAAGAAAGAGTTGACACACCTTCTTCAACGCCGGTTCGAGAGGCTTGTTCATGGCCGACCATGCAACCCACGACGCCCAGGCCCGGGCCAGCCTGCACTTGCTGGTGCGGGACATCGAGCGCGTCCGCCGGCAGGTGGACGCACTGCGCACCCTCACCGCGCAACTGGGCAACGTCTACCGCCCCCGCCGCTCCGGCCCCTCCACGGGCTTCGTCGTCTACGGCCGCGCCCCCGCCCCGACGGTCCGACTCGCCCAGGAACTGCGGGACAGCGTCGAGACGCTGGTGACCGCTGCGGTGGACTTCGACCGTTCGCTGGGGTTCTCGTGGGACGCGGTGGGCTCCGCGCTCGGGGTCACCAAGCAGGCGGTGCACCGCCGTTACGGCGCCCGCCGCGCGGCCGCCGCCCAGGCGGCCACCGCCGAGGTGGAGCGGCCGACGGAGCCGGCCGGCGCGCGCACGCTCAGCGTGACCACGAGCATCCCCACCGTTCCCACGGTCCCCGCCGCCCGCTCGATGCCGACCCAGCCGACGGCCGGCAGCCCGTCCCTGCGCGACGAGGCGAGGCCGACCGCCTTCCCCGGCCCCCGCAACGGCTGACACGGGCACCGCGCCTCCCCCGCCCACCTGCCCTCTCGGACACCTCCGAGAGGGCAGTCGCATATCTGCGAGAGGGCAGTCGCATATCGCCGCGAGCGGTCCCGGCATACCGCTCCCCGGTGCCGCGCCGTCACCGCCCTTCGCCCTCGGAGCCGTCGCACCGACCCCTCCCCGGGCGACGGCGGTCACGCTGCCGCGGACCGCCCACCACGGCAGGACGCACCGCCGTCGAGCCGCCCCCTCGGCTCCGGAGACGGCGCGCCGGGAGGCGTGGACCCACCGGACGGGGGCCGGTAGGCGTAGGGCACCAGGCGGCGGGGCCGGGAGTTGTGGAACATCAGACGGCGGACCGGGGGGCGTGGACCACGCCTACGGGCCGACCGCGGCGGCCTCTCCCTACCCGATGTCCGGCGGGTCGATCCGTACCCGGACGGCCTCTTCCGCGCCCCGCCCGGACCGCCCTGCCCCGCCCGTCCTGGCCATCCGCGCCGCCTGCGCCGCCTTCAACGCGGCGGCGAGTGCGGCGCCGCTCCCCGGCGGCACCCGGATCAGCGCCCGCTCCCACTGCTCCCCGGGCGGCGGCGCCCCCGGACGGCGGGGCCGCCCGGGAGGCTCCGCCGGAACCGGGACCGGTCCCAGCAACTCCGCCTCGCCCGGCAGGTCGACGGCGGCGAGGAACGCGGTCAGCGCCTCCGCCGTCCCCGACACCGCCGCCATCCGCGACACCGGCGGAAAGCCCAGCTCGGCCCGTTCGGAGAGCTCCCGCACCGCGTGTCCCACGGGATCCCAGCGCACCAGCGCCTGCACCGGCCGCAACGTCGGCTCGGCGACCACGACCACCGTCCCGCCGTCGCCCTGCGGCCGGACGAGGGCGGCGGCGGCGACCCAGCGGCGCAGCGCGTCCTCCCCGGCCCGCAGGTCGGGCCGGCCCAGCATGGCCCAGCCGTCCAGCAGCAGGGCCGCCGCGTACCCGCCCTCGGCGACCGGCTCGGCGCCCGGCGTGGACACCACGAGCGCGGGCGACCCGGGCACGGTGTCCAGCACATGCTCGCGCCCCGACGTCCGCACCGGAACGGCGGGGAACGCCCGCCCCAGCTCCTCCGCCGTCCGCCGTGCGCCCACGACCTGGGCCCGCAGCCGGAACGAGCCGCACTCGGGACAGTGCCAGGCGCCCTCCTCACGCCCGCACCAGCCGCACCACAGAGCGCCGCCGTCCCGCGCCTCCAGCGGTCCGCAACAGTGCCGGCACCGGGCAGCGGCCCGGCACTGCGCACAGGCCATCCGCGGCACGTAACCGCGTCGCGGCACCTGCACCAGCACCGGCCCTTTCTTCAATCCCTCCCGGACCGCCTGCCAGGCGAGGGTCGGCAGGCGGGCGGCCCGGGCCGCCTCGTCCCGGGCGAGATCCTGGTCGCCCACGGTCCGCACCAGCGGAGCGGTGCGCCGCACCTGCTCCCGCGAGGCGACCAACGGCCGGGCCCACCCGCTCTCGACGAGCTGGGCGCCCTCCACGGTGCAGCTCCAGCCGCCCATCAGAAAGCCGCACCTGTCCTGAGCCGCCCTCAGCAGCAGCACCTCACGCGCGTGGGGCTGCGGCGCGTGCAGCTCGCTGTGGGTGTCGTCCCCGTCGTCCCAGAGGGCGAGCAGCCCGAGGTCCCGGACCGGCGCGAACATCGCGGCCCGGGTCCCGACGACCGCCCGCACCGACCCGCGCCGCACGGCGAGCCACTCCCGGTAGCGCTTCTCGGGACCGGCGTCCGCGGTGAGCAGCGCGTGCCGCCCCTCCCCCAGCGCGGCCGTCAGCGCGGCGTCGACCCGGGCGGCGGCCCGTCCGTCGGGGACGACGACCAGCGCTCCGCGCCCCGAGGCGAGTGTCGCGGCGACCGCCCGCGCCAGCTCCTCGCTCCACTCGGGCCCGGGCAGCGCGTTCCACACCGCGCGCGGCGCTCCGCCGGACGCCAGGGACTCGAGGAACGCGCCGCCGCGCTCGTACCGGTCCCAGGAACCGGGCGCCGGCGGGCCGGGGGGCGGCAACGGCGCGGGCGAGGGCCGCTGCTCGGCCCGGGCGTTGCGCGGCGGGACGGCGAGCTGCAGCACGTCGGCCAGGCTGCCCGCGTACCGGTCGGCGACGGCCCGCGCCAGTCCCAACAGCTCCTGGCTCAGCACCCGTTCGGGCGACACCACCTGGGCGAGCGCCGCGAGCGGCCCTGAGTAGTCGGACGCGGCGCGCCGCTCGATGAGGAAGCCGTCGATGAGGCCCCCGCCCTCGCGGCGCCCCTCCCGCACCCGCCCGCGCCCCGCTCCGAAGCGGACCCGCACCCGCACCCCCGGCTGGGCGTCGGCGTCGAGTTCGGCCGGCACCGCATAGTCGAAGTACCGGTCCAGATGCAGCACTCCCTTGTCGACGAGCACCCGCGCGACCGGCAACTCCTCGGCCAGCGCGGCCCCCCGCCAGGTCCGGGGCTTGGCCCGCGGCGCCTTGGCCTGCCGGACGCTCTCCCGGATCAGCGCGAGCTGCTCCGGCGGCGCGCCCTCCCCGGCCGCACCACCGCCCCCCTGCCCGTTCTCGCTGCTCACACCTGCATTCTTACCAAACCCCACTGACAACCGAGGGCGCCCCGAAGGCGCCCCCATGTCGTCCTCCCGAGATCAGGCCGGCCGCGGCAGGGGCCCCTGCCCGGTTTCACCGCACGCCCCAAGGCGCGCTCCACCGAAGTAGCCGCGGCCTTCGCGCCGGAAGATCACCAGCCTGGAAAGGCCACGCCCCTGCCGCGAGCCGTTTTCCGCCCTGTCCGCCCTCTCGCGGGACGCGTAGCGGCCCGGCACTCCAGGGGAGAGCCGGGCCGCTAGGAGTCGCCGTGGCGACCGAGTGCTACAGGCCCGCGGCCTTGCGCAGCGCGTCCACGCGGTCCGTGCGCTCCCACGTGAAGTCGGGCAGCTCACGGCCGAAGTGGCCGTACGCGGCGGTCTGCGCGTAGATCGGGCGCAGCAGGTCGAGATCGCGGATGATCGCGGCCGGGCGGAGGTCGAAGACGTCGTCGATGGCCTTCTCGATCTTCTCGACGTCGACCTTGGCCGTGCCGAAGGTCTCGACGAACAGACCGACCGGCTCGGCCTTGCCGATCGCGTAGGCGACCTGGACCTCGCAGCGGGCCGCCAGTCCGGCCGCCACCACGTTCTTCGCCACCCAGCGCATCGCGTACGCGGCCGAGCGGTCGACCTTGGAGGGGTCCTTGCCCGAGAAGGCGCCGCCGCCGTGACGGGCCATGCCGCCGTAGGTGTCGATGATGATCTTG
>NZ_JBMNDR010000024.1:0-37030 GCF_052543235.1 Streptomyces sp. SAS_272
GCGCAACACGGTGGAGCGGTGCATCAACCGGCTGCGGAACTGGCGCGGCATCGCGTTCCGCTTCGACAAGACCCCGGAGAGCTACGCGGCCGGACTGCACCTGTGCGGTGCCATGCTCTGGCTCCGCAGCATCACACCGCACAGATGATCCGAACTTCAGACAGGACCTAGAACACCGGCGTACCGTCGCGCGTCAGCTTCCAGTCCACCGACGCGAAGTCCTTCGGGTCCAGCACACCCTTCGCCGTCACCCACTCCGAGATCCGCGTACGGATCTCCGTCGACTCCGACCACAACTCCTGCGCCGACGCCACATGCGGGAACGCGCCACCGCCGTTGGCACGGTAGTTGTTCACCGCCAGCACGAACTGCTGCGCATCGTCCAGCGCCGCCCCGGCGAACCTCAGATTCCTGATCCGCGAACCCGCCGCCTGCGCGATGTCGATCTCGTACGACAGCCCCGACACATAGTCGTAGTTGTAGTCCGGACGCCCCGCCGCGTTCGTCAGCTTCTCCGTGTCGACCACCGTGCCCGCCGCCGTCTGCACGAAGTACTGCGCCGAGTACTCCAGGTACGCCCGCACCTGCGCACCCGTCATCAACTTCGCCACCAGCGTGTTGTCATACACATACAGGCTCGACAGATCCCGGATCGTCACCTGCCCCGCCGGGATCTCCGAGGTCCGCGAGAACGGCGACGCCTGAGCGATCACCGGCAGCGACGCATACGACGTCCCCGCCAGCGCCGCCTTGACGACGTCCTCCTGCACCTTCGTGATCAGGTCGATGATCGGCGCGTCCTTGAACCGCGCCTCCACCGTCGTCAACGTCTCCGTCGCCGTGCCCACCACCTGGTTGACGTACGCGACGACCTTCGCGTGCTCGTCACCCAGCAGCTTCGTGATCTTCGGGTCGTCCGCGACCGAGTTGGAGTTCAGCACCTTCGAAGACACGGACTCGACCGACCACCGCCCCTTCTCGAACACCAGCTCCACATCGAACACCGACAGCCGCTCCGCATACGCCAACGGCTCCGACAGCACGACCGTCTTCCCCGACTTCGCGTTGACGACCTTCAGCTCCGGAATCTCCACATGCGCATGCCCCACCAGCACCGCGTCGATGTCCGGCACCTGCTGAGCCACCAGCGCCGCCGAGTTCTCCACATACGGCAGCTGATCACCGTACGACGACGTACCCGACGAACCCGAGTGCGCCGACACGATCACCACGTCCGCACCCAGGGACTTCAGCTTCGGCACCCACTTCGCCGCCTGCTCCTCCAGACCCGGGAACGCCAGCTTCCCCTGGACATACGCCTTGTCCCAGATCGCGATACCCGGGTTCGTCAGGCCCAGCACCGCCACCTTCACCGGCGGCGCGCCCTTCACACAGAACGTCTTGATCACATACGGCTGGAACGCCGGCCGCAGCGTCTTCGCGTCCACCGCGTTCGCCCCCAGCAACGGGAACCGCAACTGCGACTCGAACTTCCGCAGCGTCTCGATGCCGTAGTTGAACTCGTGGTTGCCGAGCGCCGCCGCGTCGTACCCGATCGCGTTCATCGCCAGCGCCATCGGATGCACCGGACCGCCCTTGGCGGTGATCGGGTCCACCTTCGCGTAGTAGTACGTCAGCGGAGTGCCCTGGATCGTGTCGCCCGCGTCCAGCAGCAGCGTGTTCTCGCGCCCCTTCTCCGCACGGATCCGGTTCACCAGCGTCGAGATCCGCGACAGACCCTGCGCGTTGCCCGCCGCGTCCTTGTACTCCGCGTCCTTGAAGTAGTCCCAGTTGAAGACATGACCGTGCAGGTCCGTCGTGCCCATCACGGTCAGCGAGTACCGCTTCGGCTGCTTGCCCGGCTTGCCCGGCAGTTGCGACGTCGCGGCCTGCGCCGACGGAGCCGCCACGGCCCCCGCGATCGCCACCCCCGCCCCGGTCACGGCGGACTTCTTCAGGAACTTCCGGCGGTTCAACGGCATGTCTCGTGCTCCTCGGGGGATGGTCAACGACGCGCGTAGATTCTGACCCGGCAACCGCCGACGGCAACAGGTCCAGGAGGTTGCGATCTGATGACCGCAAGGCGCCGACCCACGCCCCCGAACGCCGAAACCAGTGACAAGGTGGGACGTATGACCTCCCCGCAGAACGCCCCGTACGGCACCCCCGACTCCCCCCTCCTCACAGTCCGCGGCGAGGCCGAACTCGAAGTCGACCCCGAAATCGCCCGCATCGCCGTCACCCTCACCGCCCGCGGCCGCGACCGCCGCACCACCCTCGACGACCTCACCCGCCGCAACGCCGCCGCCCTCGACCTCCTCAAGTCCTACGGCGACACCGTCGAGAACCTCTCCACCGGCGCACTCACCCTCACCCCCGAACTCGAACCGCACCGCCGAGGAGAACGCGTCCGCACCTACCGCGGCACCGTCCGCCTCACCGCCGAACTCACCGACTTCGCCGCCCTCGGCGAACTCGCCACCCGCCTCGCCGACCTCGAACTCACCCGGGTCGACGGCCCTTGGTGGGACCTGCGCCCCACCTCACCGGCCCACCGCACCGCCCGCCGCCACGCCGTCCACGACGCCGTCCAACGCGCCAGGGAATACGCCGAAGCCCTCGACACCACCGTCGCCGCCCTACTCGAACTCACCGACACCGCCACAGGCGGCCCCCGCACCCGCTCCGCCTTCGACCGCCACACCGTCCGCTTCTCCCGCGCCGCGGCGGAAACCGAGCCCCAGGACCCCGAACCCCTCGACCTCGAACCCCAGCGCATCCAGGTCCGCGCCGAGGTCACCGCACGGTTCACCATGAATCCACCGGCCCTGTAAATCCGCCGACAGCCTGAATTCACCCGTTCCGGGAATCCGTGTACCGAGAAAGAATCCCATGGATATCAGCACGGGCGCTCAGAAGAGCGGCACCCTGCACACTTTAGGAGTTGTCAACAACCCTTCACTTAAAGGTTGTTGAGCAGTCACGTGCCCCCAATTCGCTACCCACCGGTAAGACATAAGCTCGAAACATGCGCCGAGCAAAAATCGTCTGCACCCTGGGCCCCGCAACCGACTCCTACGACCAGCTCAAAGCCCTCGTAGAAGCCGGAATGGACGTCGCCCGATTCAACCTCAGCCACGGCACCCACGCCGAACACGAGGAGCGCTACCGCCACGTCCGCAAAGCCGCAGACGAAACCGGCCACAGCGTCGGCACCCTCGCCGACCTTCAAGGCCCGAAGATCCGCCTCGGCCACTTCGCCGAAGGCCCCGTACTCCTCGAACGCGAAGACACCTTCACCATCACCGTCGAAGAAGGCATCGCAGGCGACGGCACCCGCTGCGGCACCACCCACGCAGGCCTCGCCGACGACGTCACCCCCGGCGAACGCATCCTCGTCGACGACGGCAAAGTCACCCTCGAAGTCACCCACGTCGACGGCCCCCGCGTCCACACCCGCGTCGTCGAAGGCGGCGTCATCTCCGACCACAAAGGCCTCAACCTCCCCGGCATCGCCGTCTCCGTCCCCGCCCTCTCCAAAAAAGACGAGGAAGACCTGCGCTGGGCGCTGCGCACCGGCTTCGACGTCATCGCCCTCTCCTTCGTCCGCAGCGGCCGCGACATCCTCGACGTCCACCGCATCATGGACGAGGAAGGCCGCCGACTCCCCGTCATCGCCAAGGTGGAGAAGCCCCAGGCCGTCGAGAACATCGACGAGATCGTGGCCGCCTTCGACGGCATCATGGTCGCCCGCGGAGACCTCGGCGTCGAAATGCCGCTCGAACAGGTGCCCATCGTCCAGAAACGCGCCATCAAGCTCGCCAAGCGCAACGCCAAACCCGTCATCGTCGCCACCCAGATGCTCGACTCCATGATCGAGCACTCCCGCCCCACCCGCGCCGAGGCCAGCGACGTCGCCAACGCCGTCCTCGACGGCACCGACGCCGTCATGCTCTCCGGCGAGACCAGCGTCGGCAAACACGCCGTCCAGACCGTCCGCACCATGGCCAAGATCGTCACAGCCGCGGAAGAAGACCTCCTCGCCAAAGGCCTGCCCGACCTCACCGAGAACAACAAACCCCGCACCCAGGGCGGAGCCGTCGCCCGCGCCGCCGCCGAGATCGGCGACTTCCTCGGCGCGAAGTTCCTCGTCGCCTTCACCCAGAGCGGCGACACCGTCCGCCGCCTCTCCCGCTACCGCTCCCCGATCCCCGTCCTCGCCTTCACCCCGGAACCGGCGACCCGCTCCCAGCTGAGCCTGACCTGGGGCGTCGAGACGTTCCTCGGCCCGGCGGTCGCCTCCACGGACGCGATGGTCGACCAGGTCGACGAGCTGCTGCTGCGGTACGGCCGTTGCGAGAAGGGCGACGTCGTCGTGATCACGGCCGGCTCCCCGCCCGGCGTCTCGGGCTCCACGAACCTGGTCCGAGTCCACCACATCGGCGAGGACGACAGCCCGAGGTAGAGCTCAGTATTTGGGGCCGACGTGGGCGTCCATGAGCACTACAGAGGGCTTCTTCGCGATGGAGATGTTGAGGGGTTCACTGCCGCGAGCGAGTGTCGTCCACTCCACGCCGACCTTGTCGAGGGTGTCGGTGAACAGCCGCCGGATGTCGTCCGACTTGTTGGTGAAGAAGTACCGGGGGTACTCGTAGCGCTTGCGTACGCCGCCGATGGTCTTCTCGGTCCAGTTGGTGATGCGGCATCCGTCGGAGTGGATGAGGCCACGGATGAACTCCCAGGGGTGCTCATCGACGATGGCCTGCTGCCAGGGTTCGAGCACGATGAGGCGTTCGTGCTTCTTGCCGGGGCCGTGCTGGGGGAACAGGTACGGCCAATGGGCGTATTAGCCGACCACCGACACACAGCCTTGAGCCTGGACTCGATGCGCCGTGTGTCCGGGATTGACGGCGCGAATGGCGGCGTCGCACGCGTCGATGAGTTCCGGCCAGGCATCCGCGCAGGCGATGCGGAGATAGTGCCCGCTACCGCGTGGATGTGCGCTGATGCACCCGTCGCCGAGATAGAGACCGAGCAGATACGAGTACGCGACTCGATCGCTCGGCGGGCCGGGCAGCGGGGGTGCCATTCGGGGCACTGGCTCAAGTCGGTCCTGCCAGGAGCGGATTGCGGCGCGGGAGATGCCGGTTTCTTTGCTCACGGCGTTGAGGCTGCGGCCCTGCGCAACCAGCGCGAGTGCCCGCTTGCGTGTGCTGACGTCGTACATGTGCCCACTGTGTGAGCGTGCTCGCGACGACACGCAGCAAAAAGCGGATGTTCACCAGAACGGGAACATCCGCTTTCTAAGATCAACCTTGGAAACGAAGGAAAAGTGCCCCAGGTGGGATTCGAACCCACACTGTCCGCTGTTTGAGAGCGGCCTCTCTAACCAGTTGGAGTACTGGGGCCTTAGAAAGGAAGGAGGAATCCAACCCCTCGGACACCCACCTTACCGCAGCTAGGTAGGCTCTTGTCAGCAGTACCCGCCCCTGAACGAGGAGCCCCCGTGACCGCCCCCGAGTCGCCCCAGCCCGTGGACGCGCCCGACGACGACAAGTCGCACGTACCTCCGCTGACGACCCGTGTCGTCATCGCCGAGGACGAGGCGCTGATCCGCCTCGACCTCAAGGAGATGCTGGAGGAGGAGGGCTACAGCGTCGTCGGAGAGGCCGGCGACGGTGAGCAGGCGATCGAGCTCGCCCGCGAGCACAAGCCGGACCTGGTCATCCTGGACGTGAAGATGCCCAAGATGGACGGCATCTCCGCGGCGGAGAAGATCGCCGAGGAGCGCATCGCGCCGGTGCTGATGCTGACCGCGTTCTCGCAGCGCGACCTGGTCGAGCGGGCGCGTGACGCGGGTGCGATGGCGTACCTCGTGAAGCCGTTCAGCAAGAGCGATGTCGTCCCGGCGATCGAGATGGCCGTCTCGCGTTTCACGGAGCTGCGGGAGCTGGAGAACGAGGTCGCGGATCTGACGCTGCGGCTGGAGACGCGCAAGCTGGTGGACCGGGCGAAGTCGATTCTGCAGACGGAGTACGGGCTGACGGAGCCGGCGGCGTTCCGGTGGATCCAGAAGACGTCGATGGACCGTCGGATGTCGATGCAGCAGGTGGCGGAGGCCGTGATCCAGGACGCCGAGGAGAAGAAGGCGGACAAGGGGTAGCCCCCGTGCCGTCCGCATGGGTGGCATACGACGAGGCCCGCGCCCGGAGAAGGGGCGCGGGCCTCGTCGTGTGCGGGTGGTTCAGTCCTCGCCGAGGTAGGCCTTGCGGACGGACTCGTCGTGGAGGAGGTCCTGGCCGCTGCCGGAGAGGACGATCTTGCCGACCTCCATGACGTGGCCGTGGTCCGCCAGGGAGAGGGCCGCCTGGGCGTTCTGCTCGATGAGCAGGATGGTGGTGCCCTGGGACTTGAGTTCGACGATGGTGGCCATGATCTTCTGCATCATGATCGGCGAGAGGCCCATGGAGGGTTCGTCGAGCATGAGCAGTTTGGGCCGGGACATGAGGGCGCGGCCCATGGCGAGCATCTGCTGTTCGCCGCCGGAGAGGGTGCCTGCGGCCTGCTTTCGGCGTTCTCCCAGGATGGGGAAGAGGTCGTAGGCGCGCTGGATGTCCTTCTCGATGGCTTCCTTGTCGTTGCGGAGGAAGGCGCCGAGGCGGAGGTTGTCCTCGATGGTCATGCGGGGGAAGATGTGCCGGCCTTCGGGGGAGTGGGCCAGCCCCAGCGAGACGATCTTGTGGGCGGGGATCTTGTTGAGCACCTTGCCGTCGAACTTGATCTGGCCGCCGAGCGGCTGGAGCAGGCCGGACAGGGTGCGCAGGGTGGTGGTCTTGCCGGCGCCGTTGGTGCCGATGAGGGTGACGACCTCGCCTGCGGCGACCTTGAAGGAGATGCCCTTGACCGCCTCGATCTTGCCGTAGGCGACCCTGAGGTCTTCGACCTCGAGCAGTGCGGTCACTTCTCGTCTCCTTCCGTGGTGCTGTGCGCCTCGGCAGCCTCCGCGGCTTCGACTTCGGCGACTTCTTCCGCTCCTGGCGCGCCCTCGAAGGGGGTGCCGAGGTAGGCGGCGATGACGCGTTCGTCTGCCTGGACCACTTCGGCGGGGCCTTCGACGATCTTCTCGCCCTGGACGAGCACGGCGACGCGGTCGCAGAGGTTCATGATGAACCGGATGTCGTGCTCGATGACGAGGACGGCGATGCCCTGGTCGCGGATGGCGAAGATGAGCTCTTCGGCGGCGCGCGTCTCCTGGGGGTTCATGCCGGCGGTGGGCTCGTCGAGGAGGAGGAGGCCGGGGTCGCTGGCGAGGGCGCGGGCGATTTCGAGCTTGCGCTGTTCGCCGTAGGGGAGGTTGCGGGCGAGGTGGTCGGCCTTGGCGGCGAGGCCGGTGAACTCGAGGAGTTCCATGGCTCGTTCGCGGGAGGCGTCTTCGGCCTTCTTGAAGCTGGGCAGGCGCAGGAGCGCGGACCAGAGGCCTTCGTGGGTGCGGGTGTGGCGTCCGACGAGCACGTTCTCCAGGACGGTCATGTTGGCGAAGAGCCGGATGTTCTGGAAG
Organism: Streptomyces sp. SAS_272; assembly: GCF_052543235.1. Lineage (NCBI taxonomy): Bacteria > Bacillati > Actinomycetota > Actinomycetes > Kitasatosporales > Streptomycetaceae > Streptomyces > Streptomyces sp. SAS_272. The sequence continues at coordinate 7,559 of NZ_JBMNDR010000024.1, forward strand.
GTGCGGGCGATGCCGGCCTGGGTGACCAGGTGGGGTTTGGGCGGGAGGACGGTGCCTTTGTAGCTGACTGTGCCGGTGGTGGGGATGTAGAGGCCGGTGAGGCAGTTGAAGAAGGTGGTCTTCCCGGCTCCGTTGGGGCCGATGAGTCCGACGATCTCGCCGCTGTTGACGGTGAGGTCGACGGAGCGTACGGCGGTGAGGCCGCCGAACTGCATGGTGACGCCGGAGGCGTCGAGGACCGTGGTGGTCGTGGCGGTTGTGGTGGTGGTCGTCATCGCGGTCACGCCCCTGCCTTGGCGACGCCGGTGGCGGTCTCGGGCAGGCCCTTGTCGTCGGGTACGTCGAGCTGTCCGGTCTCGTGGAACTCGAGCTGCTTCCTGCGGTCGGCGACGAGGCCTTCGGGGCGGAAGCGCATGAGGAGCATGAGCGCCACGCCGAAGAGGAGCAGCTGGTACTCCGCCATGAACTGGAGTTTGGCGGGGATGAGGTAGAGCAGTGCGGCGCCCACGAGCGGCCCGCTGATGGTGCCCATGCCGCCGAGGATGACCGCTGCGAGCAGGAAGGCCGAGTTGGGCGGCACGGAGCCGGCGAACTGGTACTGCTCGGGGGTGACGCTGTAGGAGACGTGTGCCTGCACGGTGCCGGCGAGGCCGGCGAGGGAGGCGCCGAGGGCGAAGGCGAGGAGCTTGAGGCGGAAGCCGTTGATGCCCATGGCGGTGGCGGCTGTCTCGTCTTCGCGGATGGCGACCCAGGCGCGGCCGATGCGGGAGTCGGCGCTGCGGCGGAAGACCGTGACGACGACGAGGGTGCAGAGCAGCATCAGCAGGTAGTAGTTGCCGGAGCGGGTGAGCTCCTGGCCGAGGACGTCGTGCGGGATTCCGAGGTTGAATCCGAAGATCTCCAGGTCGGGGATGTTTGGGATGCCGTTGGAGCCGTTGGTGACGTCGGGTCCGCTGTTGCCGTTGAGGTTGTTCATGGTGATGCGGAAGATCTCACCGAAGCCGAGGGTGACGATGGCGAGGTAGTCGCCGCGCAGCCGCAGGGTCGGGGCGCCGATCAGCACGCCGAAGATCAGTGAGGCGGCCGCGCCGGTGAGGACGGCTGCCCAGAAGGGGAACTGGACGCCGATGCTCGACTGGGGGGAGCCGGAGACCAGGGCGGCGGCGTAGGCGCCGACGCCGAGGAAGGCGACGTATCCGAGGTCGAGGAGGCCGGCGAGGCCGACGACGACGTTGAGGCCCAGGGCGACGGTGGCGAAGATGAGGATGTTCGCGCCGATGAGGGCGAACTGGTCGTTCGTCTGCGTGAAGGGGAAGCAGATCGCGGCGACGAAGGCGGCGGTGAGGGTGACGGTGCGGTGCTTGGCCGTCAGTGCCGAGAGCCGCTTGAGGAGGCCGGCGCGGGTGAGTGCGGTGAAGCTGAACCCGGTGATGATGAGGAAGCCGATGAACAGCTCGGGGTTGTCGGTGTCGATGCCGATGCCGAAGGAGAAGACGTACAGGCCGATGCCGAAGGCCGTGGAGATGATGAGGATCTCCGCCCAGGAGGGGAGCTCCTTGGCGCGGCCGGGTTCGGGGGCGGCGAGGCTGTGGCGGAAGAGGGCCCAGGCGTTCGTCGCGTCGTCGGCGTCGTGGGGGACGTCGGCGGGAAGTGCGAAGGCGCCGACGGCGGCGATGAGGGCGCCGATGGCGGAGACCCAGGCGCCGGGTTCGAGGTTGACGACGCCGCCGAGGACGTAGCTGATGGCCCCGAGGGCGTAGCCGGTGGCGCCGAGGACGCCGAGGCTGGCGGCGCGGACGGGGCTGTGGGTGCCGCCGGGGGTGAGCCAGCGCAGGCCGCGGATGCCTTGTCCGGAGAGGACGAAGAGGATGGTGAGGGCGGCGCCGATGAGGGTGAGGACCTGGAGGCCGCCGGGGTAGCCGGTGATGGTGAGGTTGCCGGGGAACTCGTTGGTCCAGGTCCAGGCGAGGAAGGTGCCGACGAGGGCGGCGGCGGATCCGGCGAGGGTGAGGACGGGGGCGAGGGCCGCGGGCAGCGGGATGAGGGGGGCCGTGTCGCCGGTGGGCGTCTTGACGGCGTCGGTGTTCTTCTGGGTGGGGATGTTGGTGGTCATCGCTATCACGCCCGATCCGCGACGCGTTCGCCGAGCAGGCCCTGTGGCCTGAACAGCAGGACGAGGATGAGGAGGGCGAACGCCCACACGTCCTTCCAGGCGCCGCCGCCGAAGAGGTCCATGCCGGGGATGTCGCCGATGTAGCCGGTGGCGAGGGATTCGGCGACGCCGAGGACGAGGCCGCCGAGCATGGCGCCGTAGATGTTGCCGATGCCGCCGAGGACGGCTGCGGTGAACGCCTTGAGGCCCATGAGGAAGCCCATGCGGAAGCCGACCTGGCCGTTCTTGAGGCCGTAGGCGACTGCTGCGATGGCGGCGAACGCGGCGCCGATGGCGAAGGCCATGACGATGATGCGGTCGGTGTTGATGCCCATGAGCTTGGCGGTGTCGGGGTCCTGGGCGGTGGCCTGCATGCCGCGGCCGGAGCGGGTCTTCGTGACGAAGAAGCCGAGGGCGACCATGCACAGGGGTGCGGCGATGAGGACGAAGAGGTCGCCGCGCTGGATGTTGGCGCCGAGGACGTCGATGGGGCCGCCGTCGAACTGGGGGAAGGGGCGGTCCTTCTTGGCGTCGGGGTACCACATCCATACGGCCTGCTGGAGGACGATGGAGAGGCCGATGGCGGTGATGAGGGGCGCCAGTCGCGGGGCGGTGCGCAGGGGCCGGTAGGCGAAGCGCTCGGCTGCGGTGGCGACGGCGACGGAGACGACGACGCCGCCGAGGATCATGAGGGGTATCGCTGCGCCGAGGGCGAAGCCGCCGGGGAGGATGAGCCAGACGGTGAGGGCCCCGAAACCCCCGACCATGAAGATCTCGCCGTGGGCGAAGTTGATGAGCTGAACGATGCCGTAGACCATCGTGTAACCGATCGCGATGAGTCCGTACATCGCGCCGAGGATGAGTCCATTGGCCAGCTGTTGCGGCAGTTCGTGCACCGCAGGGCCTCCGTGGAGTGGTTCGGATATGGCGCCGCGCGGGAGCGCTGGTGGGCACTCCCGCGCGGCCTGATCAATGCGTTGAGTGGGGAGGTGCGGCTGCTCCTGCTTCGTTCAGCTGACGTTGGGTGCGGCGCTGTATTCGGGCTTCCACGCGCCACCGGTGACCTTGTAGGCGGTCATCATGTGGTTGGTGGTGTCGCCGAACTCGTCGAAGGAGATGGTGCCGGTGACGCCGTCGAACTTGACCTTGGCCATGGCGTCGAGGACTGCCTTGCGGCCCTCGGCCGGGACCTTGCCGTCGTTGCCTTCGACTGCCAGCTTGACGGCCTCGATGACGGACCAGGTGGCGTCGTAGGTGAGGCCGCCGTAGGCCTCGTAGGCGTCCTTGTAGCCGGCCGTCTTGTAGTTCGCGATGAACTCCTTGGCGGAGGGCAGGTCTTCGACGGGCTTGCCGACGGAGGTGGCGAGGTCGCCTTCGGCCTTCTTGTTGAGCTTGGGGAACTCGCCGGAGTAGATGCCGTCGCCGCCCATGAGGGGGATGCTCTGGCCGCTGTCCTTGAGCTGCTGGCTCAGGGGTGCGGCGGCGGGGTATTCGCCGCCGTAGTAGAGGGCGTCGGCGCCGGTCTTCTTGATCTTGGCGACGACGGCGTTGAAGTCGCGGTCGTCGGGGTTGACGTGGTCGGTGCCGACGATCTGGCCGCCGAGCTTGGTGAAGTTCGCCTTGAAGGAGGCGGCGAGGCCGGCGCCGTAGGTCTTCTGGTCGTCGATCAGGTAGACCTTCTTCTTGCCGGCCTTGGAGAAGAGGTACTCGGCGGCGAAGGCGCCCTGGATCTCGTCTGTGGTGGCGGTGCGGAAGAACGTCTTGAACGGGCGGACCGAGTTGCCGGTCTTCCAGCCGTCGCCCTGGGTCAGCTCGGTGCCGGTGTTGGCGGGGGAGACCTGGGTGAGGCCCGCGTCGCTGAAGGGCTTCTGCATCTGCTGGGAGACGCTGGAGTTCAGCGGGCCGACGACGCCGAGGACTTCCTTGTCGCTGATGAACTTCTGGGCGTTCTGCTGGCCGACGGAGGGCTGGGCCTGGTCGTCGAGGGCTTCGATCTTGAATTCGACGCCCTTGACGTATTCCTTCTTGTTGGCGGTCTTGGCGGCGAGGTCGGCGGAGTTCTTGATGCCGAGGCCGAGCGCGGACAGGTCGCCGGTGAGCGGGGCGTCGACGCCGATCACGACGGTGGTCTTGTCTCCGCTGCTGCTCTTGCCGTCGTCGTCACGCGACCCACAGGCGGTGAGTGTCAGCGATCCCGCCGCGAGTGCGGCGGTGATGGCGATGATCGAACGTTGACGCACGAATCAGGTCCTTTCCCTGGCACGGCGGTCCCCCCTGGAACTCGCCGAGTCGAGCGCTGGGCCGAATGGACTTCGAAACCGGTGGCGCGGTGACTGGGCGTGACTCTAGGCGCGGGGAGGGAACTCGGAGGAGGGTCTGACCAAGGCTGTGACGCTCTTGTTATGACACGAGGTAATGCAGAGCGGTACTTGGAGGGTGGAAGAGCGGAATTAAGGCCGATTCGTCCTGTCCACATAGTGAGAACGTGCAGGACGAACCCGGCGGGGTTCAGGTGTCTCGAGCGTTTTGGTAGTGACCGGGATTCGTTGCTGGAGGCGACCTGTAGGGCTTCGAAGGGCCGGCGCGCATAGTGCGGGCCGAGGCCGGAGCCCCGTTCTCGCATTGCGTGCGCATTACGCAGAGTTACGCCCAGGAAAGAAAGTCCGACGTTGAGCGACGCTTTTCCGCGGGGAGTTGCCCGCTCCGCTACGGGGAAATCCGCGAAATGCGGGACGCGGCCGGGTGAGTTGAGCCCGGGCGGGGTGTGCCTCCCGGCCCCCGGGGCTGCCGGGAGGCAGGGGACGCCGGCCGGCGCACCCCGAAGGCGTCAGCCGCCCGAGGGAAGCTGGGCCCCGTCGCCGGCGCGGACGTCACGCAGCAGGCAGGTCAGCCGTGCGGTGCACACGCGGCGTTGCTGCTCGTCGCTGATCACGATCTCGTAGGTGGCGGTGGTGCGTCCGCGGTGCACGGGTGTGGCCACGCCGGTCACCAGGCCGGAGCGGGCTCCGCGGTGGTGGGTGCAGTTCAGGTCGACGCCGACGGCGATCTTGGAGCTGCCGCCGTGCAGCATGGCGCCGACCGAGCCGATCGTCTCGGCGAGGACCGCGGAAGCGCCGCCGTGCAGCAGTCCGTAGGGCTGGGTGTTGCCCTCGACCGGCATGGTGGCGACCACCCGGTCGGCGGAGGCTTCGAGGATCTGCACGCCCATGCGGGTGCCGAGATGTCCGGCGGAGAACAGGGCGAGGATGTCCACGCCGAGCGCGGCGTACTCGTCGATGACTTCCTGCGGGAACTGCACGTGCTGCTGCTCGCCCATGGGGTCCGGCTCCGTTCGTCGATACAAGTCCGGCGGTGACTTAAGCGAACGCTCAGTCGGTCGCCGATTGTTCCAGACGGACGACGACGGACTTGCTGGCGGGCGTGTTGCTGGTGTCCGCGGTGGCGTCCAGCGGGACCAGCACGTTGGTCTCCGGGTAGTACGCGGCCGCGCAGCCCCGCGCGGTCGGGTAGAGCACCACGCGGAAACCGGGGGCGCGCCGCTCCACGCCGTCCCGCCACTCGCTCACCAGGTCCACGTGACTGCCCTCCGCGAGGCCGAACGCCCGCGCGTCCTCGGCGTTGACGAGGACGACCCGGCGGCCGTTCCTGATGCCCCGGTAGCGGTCGTCGAGGCCGTAGATCGTGGTGTTGTACTGGTCGTGCGAGCGCAGCGTCTGCAGCAGCAGACGGCCCTCGGGCAGCCGGGGGTACTCGACCGGCGCGGCCGTGAAGTTGGCCTTGCCGGTGGCGGTGGGGAAACGGCGCTCGTCGCGCGGGGCGTGCGGCAGGGTGAAGCCGCCCGGCCGGGCCACGCGCGCGTTGAAGTCCTCGAAGCCGGGGATCACGCGCGCGATGCGGTCACGGATCGTCCCGTAGTCCTTCTCGAACTCCTCCCACGGCGTCCGGCTGGCCGCGCCGAGGACCCGGCGCGCGAGGCGGCAGACGATGGCGGGCTCGGACAGCAGCCGGGGGCCGGCGGGCGCGAGGCGGCCCCGGGAGGCGTGCACCATGCCCATGGAGTCCTCGACCGTCACGAACTGTTCGCCGCCGGCCTGCAGATCGCGCTCGGTGCGGCCGAGGGTCGGCAGGATCAGGGCGCGTGCGCCCGTGACGACGTGCGAGCGGTTCAGCTTCGTCGACACGTGCACGGTCAGCCGGGCGCGCCGCATGGCCGCCTCGGTGACGTCGGTGTCGGGGGAGGCCGACACGAAGTTGCCGCCCATGGCGAAGAACAGCTTCGCCTCGCCGTCGCGCAGCGCGCGAATGGCCCGTACGACGTCGAAGCCGTGCTCGCGCGGCGGCGCGAACCCGAACTCCTTCTCCAGGGCGTCCAGGAAGGCCGGCGCGGGCCGTTCGAAGATGCCCATGGTGCGGTCGCCCTGCACGTTGGAGTGACCGCGCACCGGGCACACCCCCGCGCCCGGGCGGCCGATGTTGCCGCGCAGCAGGAGGAAGTTGACGACCTCGCGGATGGTGGGCACGGAGTGCTTGTGCTGGGTGAGGCCCATGGCCCAGCAGACGATGGTGCGCTTCGAGGCGAGCACCATGCTCAGGGTCTCCTCGATCTGCGCGCGCGTGAGGCCGGTCGCGGTGAGCGTCTCGTCCCAGTCGGCCGCGCGGGCGGCGTCGGCGAACTCCTCGAAGCCGTGGGTGTGTTCGGCGATGAACGCCTCGTCGAGGGCGCCGTCCGTCTCCAGCACGAGCTTGTTGAGGAGGCGGAAGAGGGCCTGGTCGCCGCCGATGCGGATCTGCAGGAACAGGTCGGTGAGCGCCGCGCCCTTGACCATGCCCTGGGGCGTCTGCGGGTTCTTGAAGCGCTCCAGGCCGGCCTCGGGGAGCGGGTTGACGCTGATGATCTTCGCGCCGCCCGTCTTGGCCTTCTCCAGAGCGGAGAGCATGCGGGGGTGGTTGGTGCCCGGGTTCTGTCCGGCGACGATGATCAGGTCGGCCTGGTGGAGGTCCTCGAGCAGGACGCTGCCCTTGCCTATGCCGATGGTCTCCGACAGCGCCGAACCGGACGACTCGTGGCACATGTTGGAGCAGTCCGGCAGGTTGTTCGTGCCGAGTTCACGCGCGAAGAGCTGGTAGAGGAACGCGGCCTCGTTGCTGGTGCGGCCCGAGGTGTAGAAGACCGCCTCGTCGGGGGAGGCGAGGGCGGCGCTCTCCTCGGCGATGATGTCGAAGGCGCGCTCCCAGGTGACCGGCTCGTAGCGCTCCGCGCCTTCGGGCAGGTACATGGGGTGGGTGAGGCGTCCCTGCTGACCGAGCCAGTAGCCGCTGCGGCCGGCGAGGTCGGCGACGGTGTGCTCGGCGAAGAACTCGGGGGTGACGCGCCGCAGGGTCGCCTCCTCGGCGACCGCCTTCGCGCCGTTCTCGCAGAACTCCGCGGTGTGCCGGTGCTCAGGCTCGGGCCAGGCGCAGCCGGGGCAGTCGAAGCCGTCCTTCTGGTTGACGCGCAGCAGAGTCAGCGCGGTGCGCCTCACACCCATCTGCTGCTGCGCGATCCGCAGGGAGTGTCCGACGGCCGGCAGGCCCGCCGCCGCGTGTTTCGGCTCGGCGACGAGCGGCGCGTCCTGGACCGGATCAGCCTTCGGCGGCTTCGTTGCCATCGCGCCATCTCCTTCGACCTGCCGTGGGTGCGATACGCCCCAGATCCTCGCACGCGACGCCGACATCGAACCCGGGCGGGCCTGCGGCGGACCGTTGCCCGTGCGGTCCGGGGGCTGTCGTGCGGCCGGACGCCGCACGTGGCCCGGCGAGCACGGCCCGGCGAGCACGGCCCGGCGGGCGGGCCGGCGGACCGGGCCCGCGGGCAGGGCCGGGGGGCCGGGGCCGGAGGTCCGGGGCCGGGGCGGGTCGGCGGCTGGGACCGGAGGTCCGGGCCCGGGGAGTGGCGGGATCCGTGGCGGCCGGGACCGAGTGTCGGTGGGGCGTGGCAGGATCGGGGTCGTGGCAGAGACAGCATCGAAGAAGACCGAGACCCCCGCCGGCGCAAGCCGTCCGCGCCTGATGCTCATGGACGGGCACTCGCTGGCCTACCGCGCGTTCTTCGCGCTGCCCGCGGAGAACTTCACCACCGCGACGGGCCAGCCCACCAACGCGATCTACGGCTTCGCGTCGATGCTCGCCAACACGCTGCGTGACGAGGCGCCGACGCACTTCGCGGTCGCGTTCGACGTGTCCCGCAAGACATGGCGTTCCGAGGAGTTCACCGAGTACAAGGCGAACCGCTCCAAGACGCCCGACGAGTTCAAGGGCCAGGTCGAGCTGATCGGCGAACTGCTCGACGCGATGCACGTCTCCCGCTTCGCGGTGGACGGCTTCGAGGCCGACGACGTCATCGCCACCCTGACCACCCAGGCCGAGGCCGCGGGTTTCGAGGTGCTGATCGTCACCGGCGACCGCGACTCCTTCCAGCTGGTCTCCGAGCACACCACCGTGCTGTATCCGACGAAGGGCGTCTCGGAGCTGACCCGTTTCACCCCGGAGAAGGTCTTCGAGAAGTACGCGTTGACGCCGGCGCAGTACCCCGACTTCGCTGCCCTGCGCGGCGATCCGTCCGACAACCTCCCGGGCATCCCCGGCGTCGGCGAGAAGACGGCCGCGAAGTGGATCAACCAGTTCGGCTCGTTCGCGGAGCTCGTCGAGCGCGTCGAGGAGGTCAAGGGCAAGGCCGGGCAGAACCTGCGCGACCACCTGGAATCGGTCAAGCTCAACCGCCGCCTCACCGAGATGGTCCGCGACGTCGAGCTGCCGGGGTCGGTCACCGACCTGGAGCGCGCCCCCTACGACCGCACGGCCGTCGCGATGATCCTGGACACCCTGGAGATCAGGAACCCGTCGCTGCGCGAGCGGCTGCTCGCCGTCGACCCGGGCGGCCAGGAGGCCGAGGCCGCTCCGGTGATCACCGGCGGTGTGGAACTGGACGGCACGGTGCTGGGCGCAGGCGAGCTGGCCGGCTGGCTCGCCGAGCACGGCACGCAGACCCTGGGCGTGGCCACCGTCGACGCCTGGGCGCTGGGCGCCGGCTCGGTCACCGAGATCGCCCTCGCCGCCGCCGGGGGAGCGGCCGCCTGGTTCGACCCGACGGAACTCGACGAGGCGGAGGAGAACGCGTGGGCGGCCTGGCTCGCCGCCGAGGACCGCCCCAAGGTGCTGCACGACGCGAAGGGCGTCATGCGGGTCTTCGCCGAGCACGGCTGGTCCGTCGCAGGCGTCTTCATGGACACCGCCCTCGCCGCCTACCTGGTCAAGCCCGGCCGCCGCTCCTTCGACCTGGACGCGCTGTCCCTGGAGTACCTGGGCCGCGAACTGGCGCCGGCCGCCGCGGCCGACGGGCAGCTCGCCTTCGGCACGGACGACGGCGCCGAGGCCGAGGCGCTCATGGTGCAGGCCCGCACCATCGTGGACCTCGGCGAATCCTTCCGCGGCCGTCTGGAGGAGGTCGGCGCGGCGGACCTGCTGCGCGACATGGAGCTGCCGACGTCTGCCCTCCTGGCCCGCATGGAGCGGCACGGCATCGCGGCCGACCGCGCCCATCTGGAGGCCATGGAGCAGATGTTCGCGGGCGCGGTCCAGCAGGCCGTGAAGGAGGCGCACGCGGCCGCCGGCCACGAGTTCAACCTGGGCTCGCCCAAGCAGCTCCAGGAGGTCCTGTTCGGCGAACTGGGCCTGCCCAAGACGAAGAAGACCAAGACCGGCTACACCACCGACGCCGACGCGCTGGCCTGGCTCGCCGGCCAGACGGACAACGAGCTGCCGGTCGTCATGCTCCGTCACCGCGAGCAGGCGAAGCTCCGTGTCACCGTCGAGGGCCTGATCAAGACGATCGCCGCGGACGGCCGTATCCACACGACGTTCAACCAGACGGTCGCCGCGACGGGCCGTCTGTCGTCCACCGACCCCAACCTGCAGAACATCCCCGTCCGCACCGACGAGGGCCGGGCGATCCGCCGCGGGTTCGTCGTCGGCGAGGGCTTCGAGTCGCTGATGACGGCCGACTACAGCCAGATCGAACTGCGCGTGATGGCCCACCTCTCCGAGGACGCGGGTCTCATCGAGGCGTTCACCTCCGGCGAGGACCTGCACACCACGGCCGCCTCGCAGGTGTTCGGCGTCGAGCGGGACGCGGTGGACGCGGAGATGCGCCGCAAGATCAAGGCCATGTCGTACGGGCTGGCGTACGGTCTGTCGGCGTTCGGCCTGTCCCAGCAGCTGAACATCGAGGCCGGCGAGGCCCGCGCCCTGATGGACGCCTACTTCGAACGCTTCGGCGGAGTACGGGACTACCTGCGCCGCGCCGTCGACGAGGCGCGGGCGACCGGTTACACGGCGACCCTGTTCGGCCGCCGCCGCTATCTGCCCGACCTCAACAGCGACAACCGTCAGCGTCGCGAGGCCGCCGAGCGCATGGCCCTCAACGCGCCCATCCAGGGCACGGCGGCGGACATCGTCAAGATCGCCATGCTCAAGGTGGACACCGCGCTGCGGGCGGCGGACCTCACGTCGCGCATGCTGCTCCAGGTCCACGACGAAATCGTCCTGGAGATCGCTCCGGGCGAGCAGGCGGCCGTGGAGGAGCTGGTCCGCCGCGAGATGGCCGGGGCCGTCCAGCTCAGGGCCCCCCTCGACGTGTCGGTCGGCTCGGGCACGGACTGGGAGTCGGCGGCGCACTGACCCCGACGGCCGGGCGGACCAGCGGAGTTCGGCCGGCCCGCGGAGGCCGGCCGGGCTCCGGAGGCCGACGGCGCGGTCGAGCCCGGCGGCCGGTGGAGTCCGGCGGTCGGTGGAGCCGGCGGCCGGGCCGGGTTGCTGGGCAACCTGTTCCCGGCTTCCGAGCGGCCGGCTCGTGCCCGCGGCGGTGCCCGGTCGGCTTCCGGCAGCCGATCGGGCGGCGAGGCGACGTCTTTCACGCCTCGGGCATGACGTGGCGTCGTTCAGGGTTCCGGCACGGCATGGGTCGTTCAGGGTTCCGGCACGGCATGGCGTCGTTCTCGGTTCCGGCACGGTCAGCGGCGGGCACCGGCTCTCCGGCGGTCGGCACGTCGCCGGTCGTGCCGGCGGCCGGCGGGGCGGGTATCCCGGCGGTCGGGGCGCGTAACGGCGGTCGGGGCGCGTCCCCCGGTCGGACATCAGGCCGCCTCCGCCGCGTCGGTCGTTCCGGCGAACAGGTGCCGCCGGTCGAGCTGGCTGCACGCAGATCGGGCTGCCCGCAGATGATCGGGCGGCCGGACCTCAGTGAGGTCCGTGAGGTCGGTGAGGCGGCTGCGCGCGGCCGGGTGGCGCCGGTGGTCGGTGGCGCTTCGCGTGCCCGCAGCCCTGGGCGGGCCTGGCGGCAGTGCTCCGGCGCCGCGGAAAGGGGCCTCGCACCGGCTTGCCCCCCGAGGAGCCTCACCCGCGTGGCCCCCGAGAACAGGACCCGGCCGTCTCCCGCCGCCAGGATGCGGCCATGGGTATACGCCTGCTCCACCGCCGAAAGGCCCACGCACGCGTTCACGCCACGGCCGCCGCATCCGCGCGGCTCCGCGCCGGTGACGCTCCCTGGAGCCGCCCGCGCCCCGCCCGCGCCCCCCGGGCCGCCACCCCCCGCATCCCGAGAACCCCCGGCGCCGCCCTGCACACGGCCGCCGTCCGGCTGCGCGGCACGGCGCTCGCCGCACTCGTGCCCCCGTCGGTGTCCCGGCTCGTTCGCCGCCTCGTCCCGCGCGGCGGCGCCCGGCGGCTGTGGGCCGAGGCGCTGCACGGCCGTCCGGCGCTCGTCCTCCGCGTCCTCGGCCGGCGCCGCGGACCGCGCAGGGCGGCATCCCGCATCCCGCTCTTCGTCGCGCCCCCCGCGCCCCTCACCGGGCCTGGGGACGGCGCCCTCCCACGCTGACTGCCGTCGGCTCCGGCTCCCCGGCGCTCCCGCCGGGGGCGGCCGGACGCCACACCCGCACGCCGACGGCGTACACCAGCACACCCACCACCAGCCCCGACCCCGCGCCGAAACACACCGTCGGGACGAGCTCCCACGGCTTCGCGTCGCGCGCACCCCAGTAGTCCCACCAGCGCGTCGCCCGCCGCACCGCTGCGACCAGCGCACAGCAGCCGATCACGGCGGCGGCCCACCACCGGTCCGCCGCCGACAGCACCGCGACCCCCACCGGTTCGGCGTCGGGAGTGCGGCGCACCGCGCGTACCAGGAACACGGCGATCACGACCGCGGCGACCGCGGACCCGCCGTACTGCAGATACCAGTACAGGGGCGAGCCGGCGATCTTCTCGCCGAGTACGGGGAACAACCGCATGCCCCAGCGGTCGAGGTGCGTGAACGCGTCCCACACCACGTGGGTCAGCGCGCCCACCACCGCCGACACGTACCACCACAGGACCGTGGACGCGCGGGCACGCGCACGGGGGGCTCCGCAACGGGTCAGTGCGGCGGTCCGGCCCTGCCGTGCGCGCGGCAGCAGTGCGACCAGCGGTTCGCGCACCAGCAGCCACAGCCCCACGAGCATCCACGCCAGCGGCACGTCCACCGTGAACACGCCGGGGAAGGAGTGCGTGACGTCGCCGAACTCCATGGCCTCGGGCCGGACGCTCGCCGCGTAGTAGGTGAGGTCGGGGGCGAACGACCCCGCCACGAGAACGGCCGGCACCAGCCGTCCGCGGCCGGAGCCGTCGGTGCGCACGGCGGGCAGCACGGCCGCGGCGTGACTCAGAGTGAACGGCAACGGGGCTCCCGGGGGCGGATGTCGACGGGCCTGCCGACCCGTTGATCAACGACGTCCGGTGTGCGGGGCGCGGTTCCCGGCTCTTGTCGCGTGAGCGGCCGGTGAAAACGGCGCCCGAACGGGTGCCGGTCAAAAAGAAGTTGTCGTAGGGTCGCCTGGGTCGCCGCGTCCGACGGCGTGCCGAACCGAAGAACAGAACAGCGCAAACCGCCCACGCATGCAACCTGCGGGGCGGGTTGATCGTCACACGAGTGGCAGTTGATTCGTCACGCGAGTGGCAAGGGCGACACCGGGAGGGTCTCACTTCATGTCGGCGCACTTCGGCACAAGGCTGCGCAAGGGAGCGGTCAACACGACCGTGGCCGCACTGGCGGTCGCGGCTCTGGCCGCGTCCCAGGCACCGGACGTCACGGCCGACACCCAGGGCAGACGGACCGCCGCTGACACCCCCGCCGCCGAGAACGGCGTCGACGCCGGCACGGACGGCAGCGCCACCGGCAACTCGCCGTACTACACGGACCTGCCGCCCCTGCACAGCCCCGCCCCGGCGCCGACCCAGAGCTCCGCCACCACTCCGGCGGGCGCCGGCGCCGGCGAGTCCGGCATCCCCGCGACCGTCCTCGACGCCTACAAGAAGGCCGAGGCCCAGCTGGCGCAGGCCAAGCCGGGCTGCAACCTGCCCTGGCAACTCCTCGCCGCCATCGGCAAGGTCGAGTCGGGCCAGGCGCGCGGCGGCAACGTCACCGCCGACGGCACGACCGTCTCGCCGATCCTCGGACCGGTCCTCAACGGCAGCGGCTTCGCCAACATCAAGGACACCGACAACGGCGCCTACGACGGCGACAGCACCTTCGACCGCGCCGTGGGCCCCATGCAGTTCATTCCGTCCACCTGGGCGTGGGCGGGCCGCGACGGCAACGCCGACGGCAAGAAGGACCCCAACAACATCTACGACGCCGCACTCGCCGCCGGCCACTACCTGTGCCGCTACGGCTGGGACATGGCGACGACGACCGGGATGCGCACCGCGATCCTCAGCTACAACAACTCCACGGACTACCTGAACACCGTCCTGTCGTGGCTGGAGTACTACCGCAAGGGCTCGCACGAGATCCCCGACGGCACCGGCGCCGTGCCGACCGACCGCAGCGACGACTACACGCCGACCTCGCCGTCCGTGCCGACGACGCCCGGCACGCCGTCGGTCCCGAGCACGCCCGGCACGCCGGCGAAGCCGTCCACGCCCGGTAAGCCGACCAAGCCGTCCACGCCCGCCAAGCCGACCCCGACGCCGGCCCCGACACCGACCGAGACGGTCCACCACCTCGAGGCCGCGGGCCCGGCGAAGATCACCGCCATGGCGGGCGACGTCTACACGGACCGCGTCAGCGCCCGGGCGGAGACCGCCGCCGGCAAGGCCGTCGCCAAGGTGAGGGTCCGCTTCACCGTCGTCGGCGACACCGACGCCGAGTTCACCGGCGGCGAGAAGGTCGCCACGATCGTCACCGACAGCAAGGGCATCGCCCTCGCGCCCGCCCTCCAGGCAGGCGAGAAGAGCGGCGCCTTCACCGTCCGCGCCACCGTCCTCGGCCGTACGCTGTCGGCCCTCGACTACGCGGCCACCGTCACCCCCCGGGCCGCCGACGCCCTCGCCCGCACCGGCGACGCCGCACTCACCTGCACCGCCGGCGGCCAGTTCGCCACGCCCGTCGAGGTGAAGGCCACGTACAAGGGGGCGGCAGCGGACAAGGTCGCGGCCACGGCCACCCTGGTCAAGTCGGCCGACGACCCGACGACGAACGACAAGGGCCCCTACTTCAAGGACGCGGCCGGCAACCCCGTCCGCACCCTGGACCTGCAGACGGACGCCGACGGCCTGCTGCGGCTGCCGCAGCTGTACGCGGACGACACCGCCGGCGCCTACCTGCTGCGCATCACCACCGCCGGCGGAGCCGTCCTCACGGTCGAACTGACCGTCACGGCCGCCGAGACGTCGACGCCCACCCCCGCACCCGTGGAGTCGGAGCCGGAGGCGACGCCCTCCGCTTCGTAGGTCAGGGCGGCCGGGCGCACCCGCCCGTACGTCCGCACGCGGTCCACACCGCCTCCGCACGACGACGGCGGCCCCTCTCCACACCGAGGGGCCGCCGCCGTCGTGTCCGACGTGTTCTCATCTCACGCGCGCGTTGCTACGGTGCCCGCCCTGACGCCCTGTCAGTTCCGTGCGGAGTTCCGCCGCTTCAGGAGGCCTTGATGCGCGCTCTGATCGCCGCCGCGACCGGCCTCGCCCTCGCGCTCGCCCTGGTGCTCACCCTCACCGCGCTCGGCGCCCCGGCCGGACGGACCTCCCCGAAACCCCTGCTGACGACCGTCCCCGCCCACCCCTGACCGCACCACCGCCCGCGAAGGAGGCCGGGATGCGCCGCAAGACAAGCCTGATCCTGCTCGCCCTCGCCGTGTTCTTCGCGGCGCTCTCCCCCCTGATGCGCTGGTACGCCTTCCCCCGCCTGGCCAAGATCCCCGCGAACGAGTACCAGACGATGGTCCTGGAGGCCAAGAACGCCACCCTCCTCGACTACGGCAACGGCCTCATCGCCCGCACCGTCCCGAAGGTCACCATCGTGCAGACCCTCAAAGGCGACGTCGAAGCCTCCGAGAAGATCGAGAAGACGGCCGGCCGGGACGTCGTCGTCTGGGACGGCCTGTCCTACGTCCAGGGACCCGACGGCAAGATGGTCTCCCAGGTCCCCGAGCGCTACATCTTCGACGCCCACACCCAGGAACCCGTCCACGCCACCGGCGAGACGGTCGACGGCGACCCCGTCCGCCGCAAGGGCATCGAGTTCAAGTGGCCGTTCCTGACGGAGAAGCGCGACTACGAGTACTTCGACGCCCAGACCCGCACCAGCGCCCCCATCCACTACCAGGGCACCCGGACCTTCCGCGGCCTGAAGGTCTACTACTTCGAGCAGACCGTCCCCTGGACCCAGGTCGCCATGCCCAAGACGATGCCGGTCAAGGGCATCACCCCGGCGGACATCGCCAAGACCGGCACCACCCGCTGGTACACCACGGTCCGCAAGTTCTGGGTCGAACCCGTCACCGGAGCACCGGTCAACGGCGAGGAGATCCATCAGGAGGAACTGCGCGGCGGCACCCTCCTCGGCGGCCGCGCCAAGGTCACCGCGTTCGCCGGACACGTCAAGATGCGTGAGGACTACATCGACCACACGGTGTCCGTCGTCAAAGCCAACCGCACCCTGGTCCTGCTGCTGACCTCCTACCTGCCGTGGAGCTTCCTCCTGCTGGCCGTCCTGCTCCTGTCGCTCTCCCTCTGCCTGGAGGCCCGCGCCCGCCGCCCCCGGCCGCCCGCGCCCGCCGCCCCCGCCGCACCGCAGCCGGTCACCGCCTGAGCCGCGCGTTGGTGTGCCGGGTCGGCTCGGCGGCCGCCGGATCCTCCGGCCAGGGATGCTTCGGGTACCGGCCGCGCAACTCCGCCCGCACCCCCTTGTAGCCCTCCCTCCAGAAGGACGCGAGGTCGGCGGTGACGGCCACGGGCCGCCCGGCGGGCGACAGCAGATGCACCAGCAACGCCACCCCCGCCACCCGCGGCGACTCCTGCAGCCCGAACATCTCCTGCAGCTTCACCGCCAGCACCGGCCGCTCCGGGTCCGCGTAGTCGATCCGCACCCTGGACCCGCTGGGGACGGCGATCCGCTCGGGCGTGAGCTCGTCCAGCCGGCCCGCCTCACCGGACGCCCACGGCAACAGCCGTCCGAGCGCCGCCCCGGCGTCGATCCGCCCGAGATCGCTCCGCCGCCGCGCCCGACCGAGCTCCGGCTCCAGCCATTCGTCCACGCGCGCGAGCAACGACGCGTCGCCGACGTCGGGCCACGGCTCACCGAGCCGCAACCGCACAAAAGCCAGCCGCTCGCGCAGCACGGCCGCCTCGGCCGACCAGCGCAGCAGCCCCAGCCCCTCCTTCTCCAGCCCCTCCACCAACGCACCGCGCACGAGTGCCGCGTCGGCGTCCCGCAGCGGACGCGCCGCGAGCTCCACCGCCCCGAGCCGCTCCACCCGCCGCGCCACCACGTCCCCGTCGGCCCAGCGCACCTCGTCCCGCTCGTCCAGCAGTGCACCGGCCGCGAGCCGCGCCACCTCCCCGTCCACCACCGCCGCCAACTGCACGCGCGCGTGCCCCCTGCCGACCGGCCGGTCCGCGACGGCGACGGCGAGCCAGCGGGCGCCCCGCAGACCCGACCCCTCCCGCACCTCCGCCCGGGTGCCCGAGATCATCAGCCACGACCCCCCGTCGGACCTCGCGACCCGCTCCGGGAAGGCCAGGGCCACCACGTGGCCCACGGCCAGATCCTCACCGGCGACCACCCCGCTCCCGACGCCCCCCGAACCCGACGACGCCTCCCGCGCGGCCGGCACGCCGACATCCGCCGCGACGGCCCGCAGCCGCCGCACCTCCGACCGCCACTTCCCGGCATAGGCGTCGCCCCCGCGCCGGGCGCCGCGCAGCGCCGCCGCCAGATCGTCGCCGTACTCCCGCGGAGCCTCCTCGCTCAGCAGCGCGACCACCTCCGCCGCCCGCTCCGACCCCACCAGCGCCGCCCCGTCCAGCAGCGCCCGCCCCAGCCGCGGATGCAACCCCAGCCGAGCCAGCCGCACCCCCCGGGCCGTCGCCCGGCCCGCCGCGTCCACCGCGCCGATCGCCGTCAGCAGCTCCCGCGCCGCCGCCATCGCCCCCGCCGGCGGCGCGTCGAGCAGCGCGAGTCCCGACGCGTCCGGATCACCCCAGCAGGCCGCCTGCAGCGCGAACGCCGTCAGATCGGCGACCTTGATCTCCGGAGCCGGGAACGCCGGCAGCCGGACGTCCTCCGCCTGCGCCCAGCACCGGTACACCGCCCCAGGCGCCTCACGCCCGGCCCGGCCCGCCCGCTGCCGTCCCGCCGCCTGCGAAGCCCGCACGGTCGCCAGCGCGCTCAGCCCACGCGCGTGATCCACCCGCGGCTCCCGCGCCAGACCCGAGTCCACGACCACCCGCACCCCCGGCACGGTCAGCGAGGACTCCGCCACGGACGTGGCGAGCACCACCCGGCGCCGCACACCGGGCGACAGCACCGCGTCCTGCACCCCCGCCGGCGACCGCCCGTGCACCTGCAGCACGTCCACCCCCGCCGGCGCCCCCAGCTGCCCCGCGACCCGCGCGATCTCCCCGACGCCCGGCAGGAAGCACAGCACGTCCCCCGACCGCTCCGCGAGCGCCCGCCGCACCACCGACGCCACATGCGCGAGCAGCGCCGGATCGACCCGCATCCCGTGCGGCGGCCGCACGGCGCGCACCGGCGGCGCCCACACCACCTCGACGTCGAACGCCGAGCCGTGGGCCCGGACCACCGGAGCCCCGCCCAGCAGCCGCGCCCACCCGGCCGTGTCCGTCGTCGCCGAGGCGGCCACCAGCCGCAGCTCGGGCCGCAGCGTCTCGCGCACGTCCCACAGGAACGCGGCCGAGGCGTCCGCGTCGAGATGGCGCTCATGGCACTCGTCCAGCACCACCACGTCGACGCCCGTCAGCTCCTGGTCGCGCTGGAGCCGCTGCAGCAGCACGCCGGTCGTGACGACCTCCACCCGCGTGTGCCGCCCGACGACCCGCTCGCCGCGCACGGTGTGACCGACGCTGTCCCCGGGCCTCTCGCCCAGCAGCCAGGCCATCCGCCGCGCCGCGGCCCGTGCCGCGATACGCCGCGGCTCGGCCACCACCACCCGCCGCGCGGGCCCCTCGCCCAGCAGCCCGGCCAGCACCAGCGGCACCAGCGTCGTCTTGCCGGTGCCGGGCGGCGCGGCGAGCACGGCAGCGCCGTGCCCCTCCAGGGCGTCGTTCAGTTCGGGCAGGGCGGCCCGCACGGGCAGCGCGTCCAGGGCGTCGAAACGGGGGATCACGCACCCAGTGTCGTACGCCGCCTCCTTACACGTACGCGCGCGTACGCGTACGTGCAGCGCGTGCCCGTAGGCAAACAGGAGGACGGCAGGACGCCAGGACGAACACACGGCGTCGGCGGCGGTCGGTCGCCGCCTACGCGCCCTGGTCCCGCTCGCAGACGAAGACGGCCGTGCCCGGGATCAGGTTGCCGCGCAGCGGGGACCAGCCGCCCCACTCCGACGAGTTCCAGGCCGGCCACTCCGGCTCGACCAGGTCCACCAGCCGGAACCCGCCCGCCACGATGTCGCGGACCCGGTCGCCCAGCGTGCGGTGATGCTCCACGTACACGGCGCGGCCCTGATCGTCCTGCTCGACGTAAGGAGTGCGGTCGAAGTAGGAGGAGGACACGGAAAGGCCCTCGGGACCCGGCTCGTCGGGAAACGCCCAGCGGATCGGATGGGTCACCGAGAACACGAAACGCCCGCCCGGACGCAGCACCCGCCGCACCTCCCGCAGCACCAGCACCGGATCGGCGACGAAGGGCAGCGCCCCGTACGCCGAGCACGCCAGGTCGAAGGAGGCGTCCGCGAAGGGCAGCGCGCCCGCGTCGGCGCACACCAGCGGGAACGAGCCGCCGATGCGCAGCGCGTGCTGGAGCTGCCGGTGGGAGAGGTCCAGGGCGACCGGACGGGCGCCCTGGGCGGCCAGCCAGCGCGCGCACTGCGCCGCGCCGGCGCCGATCTCCAGGACCGACCTGCCCTTCAGCTCCTCCGGCGGGCCGAGCAGCTCGGCCTCCACCTCGTCCAGACCCTCGGGTCCCCACACGAAGCGGTCGTCGCCGAGGAAAGTGCCGTGCTCGACCTGGTATTCGTCCGCGTTGCGGTCCCACCAGCCCCGGTTGGCCCGGGAGCTCTCGGCGACGTCGGCGTCGCGTCGGGTGGCTTCCGGCTCGAAGACCGGCTCGGACGATGCGGGCTCTTGGATGATCGGCTCCCTCGTCGTACTCTTCCGTGCAACCCGCCCGACGGCGCACCTGTGGTGTCGCCGGAGGAGCTTCCTGCGGCCTGCGTGGCCTCAGGAGAAAGGTTGTGTGCCGGGTTTGCGGTGATCCGCCCCGGGTGTGCGCCTTCGCGCATTGACCCTGCCCGGCTGCCCCCGTATGCTACAAGTTGCGCTGCGAGCCTGCGCACCTCAGACGTAGCAGGCTGCGCTCGCATCTGTTGTATGTCCCCTCGGTTTTCGAGGCGTCGTCACCAGTTCCTGGTGGGGCGCGTCCTTGGCTGTCCGGCTTCTTCAGAGCGACACGGGCTCCCGGCGTAGCAGTACCTACGACTTTCTGTCCGTAACCGGAGCCCTTTCCCACATGACGAGCAGCACCGAGACCACCGCCACCACCCCGCAGGTTGCGGTCAACGACATCGGTAACGAGGAAGCCTTCCTCGCCGCGATCGACGAGACGATCAAGTACTTCAACGACGGCGACATCGTCGACGGCGTCATCGTGAAGGTCGACCGGGACGAGGTCCTGCTCGACATCGGTTACAAGACCGAAGGTGTCATCCCGAGCCGCGAACTCTCGATCAAGCACGACGTCGACCCCAACGAGGTCGTCGCCGTCGGTGACGAGATCGAAGCCCTTGTTCTCCAGAAGGAGGACAAGGAAGGCCGCCTGATCCTCTCGAAGAAGCGCGCCCAGTACGAGCGCGCCTGGGGCACGATCGAGAAGATCAAGGAAGAGGACGGCATCGTCACCGGCACCGTCATCGAGGTCGTCAAGGGTGGTCTCATCCTTGACATCGGCCTCCGTGGCTTCCTGCCGGCCTCCCTCGTCGAGATGCGCCGCGTCCGCGACCTCCAGCCCTACGTGGGCAAGGAGCTCGAGGCCAAGATCATCGAGCTGGACAAGAACCGCAACAACGTGGTCCTGTCCCGCCGCGCCTGGCTGGAGCAGACCCAGTCCGAGGTGCGCCAGACGTTCCTCACGACCCTCCAGAAGGGTCAGGTCCGCTCCGGCGTCGTCTCCTCGATCGTCAACTTCGGTGCCTTCGTGGACCTGGGCGGCGTCGACGGTCTGGTCCACGTCTCCGAGCTGTCCTGGAAGCACATCGACCACCCCTCCGAGGTCGTCGAGGTCGGCCAGGAGGTCACGGTCGAGGTCCTCGACGTCGACATGGACCGCGAGCGCGTCTCCCTGTCGCTGAAGGCGACCCAGGAAGACCCGTGGCAGCAGTTCGCCCGCACCCACCAGATCGGCCAGGTCGTGCCCGGCAAGGTCACGAAGCTGGTTCCGTTCGGTGCGTTCGTCCGCGTGGACGAGGGCATCGAGGGTCTGGTCCACATCTCCGAGCTGGCCGAGCGCCACGTGGAGATCCCGGAGCAGGTCGTCCAGGTCAACGACGAGATCTTCGTCAAGGTCATCGACATCGACCTCGAGCGTCGCCGGATCTCGCTGTCGCTGAAGCAGGCCAACGAGTCCTTCGGCTCCGACCCGGCCTCGGTCGAGTTCGACCCGACGCTCTACGGCATGGCCGCGTCGTACGACGACCAGGGCAACTACATCTACCCCGAGGGCTTCGACCCCGAGACCAACGACTGGCTCGAGGGCTTCGAGTCGCAGCGTGAGGTCTGGGAGAACCAGTACGCCGAGGCGCAGACGCGCTTCGAGCAGCACCAGGCTCAGGTCATCAAGTCCCGCGAGGCGGACGAGAAGGCCGCTGCCGAGGGTGGCGACACGGCGGGTGCGGCTCCGGCCGCGTCCAGCGGTGGCGGCGGCTCCTACTCCTCCGAGGGCGCCGACACGTCCGGCGCGCTGGCCTCGGACGAGGCGCTCGCCGCGCTGCGCGAGAAGCTGGCCGGCGGCCAGAGCTGATCGCAGCAGACCGCAGCGATCAGCAGTGATCGCAGCCACTGAGGCGTAGCACGTAGCCGAGGGCCCGCACCTTTCGAGGTGCGGGCCCTCGGTGCTGACCGCGACCCCGTCCCGCACGAGTCCTCCGATCATGGGGCTCGGCCGGGAATGCCCACGCTCCCAAGGGTGTTGTTCGGAAGGAACACGAGGAGGAGCAGTCCAAGTGCTTGATCCGCAGAGTCTGTACGCATGGGAGCCGAAGGGCCTGGCAGTCGTCGACATGGCGCTGGCCCAGGAGTCGGCCGGACTAGTCATGCTCTACCACTTCGACGGATACATCGACGCGGGCGAGACCGGCGACCAGATCGTCGAGCGGCTTCTCGACTCGCTGCCCCACCAGCTCGTCGCCCGCTTCGACCACGACCGGCTCGTGGACTACCGCGCCCGCCGCCCGCTGCTCACCTTCAAGCGCGACCGATGGACCGAGTACGAGGAACCGGCCATCGAGGTGCGGCTCCTCCAGGACACCACCGGCGCCCCCTTCCTCCTGCTGTCCGGCCCCGAGCCGGACGTCGAGTGGGAGCGTTTCTCCGCCGCCGTGCAGCAGATCATCGAGCGGCTCGGCGTCCGCCTGTCCGTGAACTTCCACGGCATCCCCATGGGCGTACCGCACACGCGACCCGTGGGCCTCACCCCGCACGGCAACCGCACCGACCTCATGCCGGGCCACCGCAGCCCCTTCGACGAGGCCCAGGTCCCCGGCAGCGCCGAAGCGCTCGTCGAGTACCGCCTCATGGAAGCCGGCCACGACATCCTGGGCGTCGCCGCACACGTGCCGCACTACATCGCCCGCTCCGCGTACCCCGACGCCGCCCTGACGGTCCTCGAGGCGATCACCGCGGCGACCGGGCTGGTCCTTCCCGCCGTCGCCCACGCCCTGCGCACGGACGCACACCGCACGCAGACCGAGATCGACCGCCAGATCCAGGAAGGCGACGAAGAGCTGACCGCTCTCGTCCAGGGCCTCGAGCACCAGTACGACGCCGCCGCCGGCGCCGAGACCCGCGGAAACATGCTCGCCGAGCCGGTCGACATCCCGTCCGCCGACGAGATCGGCCTGGAATTCGAGCGCTTCCTGGCGGAACGGGAAGGCGAGGGCTGAGCAGCCGACTGCTTCCCGGGCGCCGCGCAGACAGCGGCGCCCGGAAGCGGAACGCCCGGCCCGCCGGGCGCACCGTCACCGGCAGGGCCTAAGCTTCCGCTCATGCTGAAGGTGGGCCTGACCGGCGGGATCGGCGCCGGCAAGAGCGAGGTGTCACGGCTGCTCGTCGAGCACGGAGCCGTGCTCATCGACGCGGACCGCATCGCACGCGAGGTCGTCGCCCCGGGAACCCCCGGTCTCGCGGCCGTCGTCGAGGCCTTCGGGAAGGACGTGCTGACACCCGACGGCACCCTCGACCGTCCCCGGCTCGGCTCCATCGTCTTCACCGACCCCGAGCGACTCGCCGTCCTCAACTCGATCGTGCACCCCCTCGTCGGCGCCCGCTCCCACGACCTCGAGACGGCGGCCCCCGAGGACTCCGTCGTCGTCCACGACGTCCCCCTCCTCACCGAGAACGGCCTCGCCCCCCTGTACGACGTCGTCATCGTCGTCGACGCGGCGCCCGACACCCAGCTGGACCGGCTCGTCCGGCTGCGCGGCATGACCGAGGACGACGCCCGCGCCCGCATGGCCGCCCAGGCGACCCGCGAGGACCGCCGGGCGATCGCCGACATCGTGATCGACAACGACGTGCCACTGGCCGAGTTGGAACAACGCGTGCAGGACGTCTGGGACGACCTCGTAGGCCGAGCACACGCACGGCGCGGGACCTCCCCGGAATAGCGCCGCCGGCTCCGCGCGTTGAACCCTTCCAGCAAGGGAAGGATTTTTCCGTGCCCAATACCGCAGGTTCGACCGGACGTACTCCGGAGACGCACGTCATCGACTTCCGTGCCGCGGAACAGCTCCTCGCCGCACGGGACCCGCGGGGCGCGGTGAAATTGCTCGACTCGGTCATCGCCGCACACCCCGAGAACACCGCCGCCCGGCTCCTGCGGGCGCGCGCCTTCTTCGCCGCCGCTCAACTACGCCCCGCCGAGCTGGAGTTCACCGTCGTTCTGGAGCGGGAGCCGGACAACGCGTTCGCGCACTTCGCACTCGGCCGCACCTTCGAACGACAGGGCCGCGGCGACCAGGCCACACGTCACTTCCGGCTGGCCGCCGCACTCGATCCCAACCCCGAGTACCTGAAGGCCGCACGCTTCGACAGCTGAGGTGGGCTCGTCGGCTGAGGCTGGCTCGTCAGTTGAGGCTGGCTCGTCACCGCGGATGATGCTCCGGCGGCCGGTACGGGGGGATGTCCCGGCCCGGCTGGTAGTGGGGGCCCTGCCGGATGTGCCTGAGGACCACCGTCATGTCGACCGTGATCACCACCCACAGCACCCCGCAGGCCGCCGCCCACCCCGGGCGCCCCACCACGGCGAACGCGGCCGTCCCGAAGACCGCCCAGGCCAGTCCCCACAGGGACAGCCACAGACGCATCCGCAGTGCACTGCGCGCTGTCGTCGGCTCACTGCCCGTACGCATCCCGATCACGGCTCCTCACCTCAACGTACTCCTCCGCCCGGACGCCATCCACAGGCTCCTTCGCCGCCGCGGACGCGATCGAACGGCGGGCCATCACTCGAACAGGTGAACCGCCCCAGGCTGGGAACGGTCCTCCGCAACCCGCCCGTTGGACGGGTATGACACGAGAAATGCGCCACGGATACAAGGGAACCGGCCCGGGTGCGATCACCCCGGACGGCTGCGCGGTCGAGTTCTACACCCGACTCCCGGTCGGGAACGAGCCGGACATCGTCGCGGCGGCGGCCCCCGCCGGCGCCCGCATCCTGGAACTCGGCAGCGGCGTGGGGCGAGTGACCCACGCCCTGCTGGAGCGGGGATTCACCGTCACCGCCGTCGACGAGTCCGCCGAGATGCTGGAGCGCGTCCGCGGAACGCGCACGATATGCAGTCCGATCGAGCACCTCGACCTGGGCGAGACGTTCGACGTGGTCATGCTCGCCTCCTTCCTCGTGCACAGCGGCGACGTCGAGGTGCGGCGCGGGCTGCTGCGAACCTGCTTACGCCACGTCGCCGAGGGCGGATGTGTGCTGATCCAACGGGAGGGCGAGGACTATCACACCGACGTGCCCCGCGAACGGGTCGACCCGAGCGGCTTCACGGTCCGGGTCGTCTCGGCCGAGCCCGCCGGGGAGGGCGTCCACTCCGTGCACGCGGAGTACGAGTTCCCCGACGCCGTGTGGACACAGACCTTTCTGTCCCGGCCCCTGACCCGAGAACAGTTCGAGGAGGCACTCGCCGAAGCCGGCCTGAGAGTCGACCGGTACGTGACGCAGGACAGGGTCTGGGTACGGGCGGTGCCGACCACGGATCGGGGATCGGGCGGCAGTCGGGAGGCTGCGGACACCGGCGGGGCAGGAGGGGCATGACACGGAAGCAGCGCTGACGGCGGGGAGGAGGGGACGAGCGGGGAGAGCGAGGGAGGAGGGGAGAGAGGGAAAGGGAGGGATGGGAGGCGGGAGCGCGGAACCCGGGCGGGCGGGAAAACCTGGTGCGAGGCGATGAGTTGTGTGTCGGAGAGCGGTCTACCTCTGCGACCGGCGTGACACCACGACGAACCGCTGACCGCAGGAGGACCCCATGTCCGAGACCACCGCTTCGCTCGCCACCACGACCGACTCCCCCTCCGCTCCCACCGGAGGCCGCCGCGCCCGGATCGCCCTGCGGGGCCTGCAGGTGATCCTCGCGCTGTTCTACGGGGTCGCCAGCGCGCTCCCCAAGCTGATCGCGCACCCGTCGGCTTCCGAGGCCTTCCACACGATGGGCTGGGGCAGTGCAGGCATGTACACCGTCGGCGTCCTCGAACTCGCCGGTGCGATCGCCCTGTTGGTCCCCGTGCTCCAGTCCGTGGCGGCGATCGCTCTGGGAGCGCTGATGGTGGGCGCGTTCGTCGTCCAGGTCACGGTCTTCGACGGCCAGAACGCGGCGACACCGCTCATCCTGCTGGTGCCGCTCGCGCTCATCGCCTGGACCCGACGCGAGTCGAACACGGATCTGCTGCGGGCTGCACGACGCTGGGTGTGACGGGGAGGGGGCGGGTGGGGGAGGGGAGGGGAGGGGAGGGGGTGGCCCCCCAGGGTTTGCGCGGCGCGGTCTTACGGTGGAGATATGGACGCCTCCGACGCCTCCGGGAACGACGCCTCCGCCCCCGACGCCTCCGGCAACGATGGCTTCGCCTCCGACGCCTCCGACGCCTCCGACGCCTCCGGCAACGACGCCTCCGGCACGCCCGAATCCTCTGGCACCCCCGACCTCTCGGGCACCGCCCGCGCCCGCTCCGCTCGTTCCGCCGGGGCTACCGCCCGCGCCCGTTCCGGTCGTTCCGCCGCCGGCATCTCCAGCGGACTGCTCGGCGGGTCCGGCTCGGCCCTTGTCGAGCTTGACCGGCGTGTCGCGGGGTGCGGCGCGTGTCCTCGGCTGGTGGCCTGGCGTGAGGAGGTGGCGCGTGACAAGCGGGCTGCGTTCGCGGACTGGACGTACTGGGGGCGGCCCGTTCCCGGGTTCGGGCCGTCCGATGCACGACTGTTGATCGTCGGGCTGGCCCCGGCCGCGCACGGCGGGAACCGTACGGGGCGGATGTTCACGGGCGACCGTTCCGGGGACGTGCTGTATCAGGCGCTGTTCGACGTGGGTCTGACCTCGCAGCCCACCGCCGTCTCCGTCGACGACGGCCTGGAGCTGTACGGCGTGCGGGTCACCTCGCCGGTGCACTGTGCGCCGCCGGCCAACCGGCCCACGCCGGGGGAGCGGGACACCTGTCGGCCCTGGCTCGTGCAGGAGCTGCGGCTGTTGAGGCCGACGTTGCGCGCGGTCGTGGTGCTCGGCTCTTTCGGCTGGCAGGCCGCGCTGCCCGCGTTCGCCGAGGCGGGCTGGGCTGTGCCGCGGCCGAGGCCCGGCTTCGCGCACGGAACGCGGGTGCGCCTGGACGGCCCGCAGCACGGTGACGGTCTCGACGTCTTCGGCTGCTTCCATGTCAGTCAGCGCAACACTTTCACCGGCCGGCTCACCCCCGAGATGCTGCGCGATGTGCTCCGGACGGCAGCCGGGGCGGCGGGACTGGCGTAGCCCGTAGCGTCGACCGGCGACCGGCGGCCGGCGACAGCGGAGGCCGCCGGCCAGTGAAGGGTGGCAGGTGGCAGGTGGCAGGTCGCGGGTGGGCCGATGGCCTGCGGTCCTCGGTCCGTGGGCGGCGGTCTGCCGCCGCGGCGGTCGGACCCTCGGCGGCGAGGTTCAGGCGGACGGGGCTTCGTGGACGTCGTCCCCGAAGAGCTGCCGCACGGTGGAGCGGTAGTTGGCCTGTACGTGGTGGAGGGCGTGGGAGCGGGCGCGGTCGGGGTCGCCGGAGGCGATGGCGTCGTAGAGCTCCTGGTGTTCGGTGAGGAGCTGGGGCCATTCCTCGTTGCGGCGGGTGAGCCATTGCAGGCGTCCGGCGACGGGTTCCATGACCGAGATCAGCAAGGTGTTGCCCGCCATGGCGAGGAGACGGTCGTGGAAGCGGGTGTTGATGTCGGTGATCGTCTCGGCGTCTCCGGCTTCGGTGGCGCTCGCCGCCCGTGTCAGGAGTTCGCGCAGCTCGGCGAGGTCCTCCGGGGTGGCGCGGGCGGCGGCGAGACCGGCGGCGTAGACCTCCAGGGCCTCGCGCAGTTCGAAGAGCTCGTCGACGTCGGTGGGGCTCAAGGGGCGTACGACGGTACGGCGCGGGGTTTCGAACAGGACGAAGCCTTCGGCCACGAGGGCCCGGATGGCTTCCCGCACCGGAACTCTGGAGACGCCGAAGCGCTCGGCGAGCTCACGCTCGACGAGTCGGTCTCCGGGGCGGAGACTGCCGGCGATGATCTCCTGCCGAAGGGCGCCCAACACCCGTTCGCGCACCGCTCCGAGCGGTTCGATCTTCGTCATGGACCCATCCTCGCCGATGCGAGGGGGCTTTTACCGGGCCGTAACGGGACGGTCATCGGTCAGAACGCTTGACGGCGGGACCATGTCCGCAGTTTGGTATACCAAACGATCGGCCGTAGTCCTCCTCCTCCGTCCCCTCGCTCAGGGAGGCCCCGTGTCCCTCGCCGACAGCGCCGAAGTCACCGGCGCACCAGCCTTCGTTCCCGACCCCCGGCTCACCAACGAAGACCTCGCGCCCGCCGACAAGCGGAACTGGAAGGTCTTCGACCTCTTCGCCATGTGGATGTCGGACGTCCACAACCTCGGCAACTACACCTTCGCCGCCGGGCTGCTGGTCCTGGGCATGAACGTCTGGCAGATCTTCACGTCCCTCCTCGTGGGCTTCGTGCTCATCTACGTCGGCATGAACTGGATGGGCAGGATCGGCCAGCGCCACGGAGTGCCCTTCCCGGTCGTCAGCCGCATCAGCTTCGGAGTCTGGGGAGCCAACATCCCGGCCCTCATCCGGGCCGTGATCGCCATCATGTGGTACGGCATCCAGACCTACCTGGCCTCCGTCGCCGTCAACGTGATGCTTCTGGCGGCCTGGCCGGGCCTCGAGTCCTGGACGCACAACTCGTTCCTGGGCCTCGACGCGCTCGGCTGGATGTCGTTCGTGTCCCTGTGGCTGGTCCAGGCGCTGATCATCAGCCAGGGCATGGAGTCGGTGCGCAAGTTCCAGGACTTCTGCGGTCCGGCGATCTGGCTGGTGATGATCGCCCTTGCCGTGTGGGTGCTGTCCAGGGCCGGCTGGACCATCTCCCTCACCTCCACCCCGCACCCGGTCTCCGTGGGTGAGCAGTGGCGGCAGTGGTTCGGCGCGATCGGCCTGATCCTCGCCACCTACGGCACCCTGATGCTCAACTTCTGCGACTTCTCCCGCTTCGCGCCCGACTACCGGACGGTCCGACGCGGCAACTTCTGGGGTCTGCCGCTCAACTCGACGGCCTTCGTGGTGGTCTCCGTGATCGTGACGGCCGGCTCGCTGGAGGTGTTCGGCGAGGCCATCACCGACCCGGCGGAACTGGTCGCCAAGGTCGGCAACACGTGGGTGCTCGTCCTGGGCGCGCTCACCTTCGCCGTCGCGACCATGGGCGTCAACATCGTCGCCAACTTCGTCTCGCCGGCGTACGACCTCGCCAACGTCTGGCCGCAGAAGATCACGTTCAAGGTCGGCGGCATGATCAGCACGGTCGCCGCTCTGGTCGTCACGCCCTGGAACCTCTTCTCCAACCCGACCGTCGTCAACTACTTCCTCGGCGGCCTCGGAGCCTTCCTCGGCCCGCTGTTCGGCGTGATCATGGTCGACTACTACTGGGTGAAGCGCGGCCGGGTCGACGTGCAGGAGCTGTTCGACGGCCGGCCCGGCTCCCGCTACTACTACCGCAAGGGCGTCAACCCCAAGGCCCTGTGGGCGTTCCTGCCCTCCGCGGCGGTCGCGGCGGTCCTCGCACTGGTGAGGACGTTCAGCGATGTGGCTCCCTATTCCTGGTTCATCGGGACGGCCCTCGGCGCCGGCCTCTACGTCCTGCTGTGCCGCGACGAGCGGACGGCCGGCGCCGCGGTCGTCGCCGAGAAGCCGGTGGAGGTCTGACCAGGGTGCGGAACGTGCGGATCGTCGTCACCAACTGCAACACCACGCAGGAGATGACGGAGGAGATCGTGCGGGGTGCCCGGGCCGCGGCA